>NZ_KV792994.1:20388-154885 GCF_001808325.1 Klebsiella sp. HMSC16C06 | reverse complement strand
GTAGGCCGGGTAAGCGTAGCGCCACCCGGCATTGACATTTACGCCTGCTCTTTCGCGGTCGGTTTCGGCAAGAAACCTTCCAGCACAATCAGCGCTGCGCCGATGCAGATCGCACTATCGGCGAGGTTGAAGGTGGCGAAATGCCAGTCGCCGACGTAGAAGTCGATCATATCGACCACGAAGCCGTGCCACAGGCGATCGAACAAGTTACCCAGCGCACCGCCGATAATCAGGGCGTAGGCAATATTGTTCAGCTTTTGCGTCGCCTTCGAACGGTACATCAGTACCGTCAGCACCACACAAATGCCGATCGCGATCCCGGAAAAGAACCAGCGCTGCCAGCCGCCGCTGTCGGCGAGGAAACTAAACGCCGCGCCATAGTTGCGGGCATAATGCAGATTAAGCGACGGGAACAGCGGAACCGTCTCCCCCAGAGCGAAGTTCTGGAGGATCAGGAATTTGCTACCCAGATCGATAATCAGCACGGCTACGACGACCCACAGCCAGCGTAGCCCCGTTGAACAGATCGATTTACTCATCAGGCGAATTTACGTTGCTCGCCGTTACCGGCGACGTTGCTCACACAGCGACCGCAGATTTCTGCGTGTTCCGCTACCTTGCCGACGTCACTGGTGTAATGCCAGCAGCGTGGGCACTTCTCGCCCTCGGCTTTACTCAGGACCACTTTCAGCCCTTTCAGCAGATCGCTCTGCCAGGCATCAGCCGGCGCCTGCGCATAATCGGCAACGTTGGCGCCGGAGGTCAACAGGACAAATCGTAATTCATCGCCCAGCGCGTTGAGCTTGGTCGCCAGGTCGGCATCGGCATACAGCGTGACCGCTGCTTCCAGAGAGCCACCGACTTTCTTATCCGCACGCGCTTGCTCGATCACCTTGTTGACTTCGCCGCGCACCTTGAGCAATTCATCCCAGAAACCGTCGTTCATCGCTTCATCGTCGGCCAGGCCGAACAGACCTTCATACCACTCGCCGGTGAAGACATATTTCTCACGATCGCCCGGCAGGTAGCCCCAGATTTCGTCCGCGGTGAAGGACATGATCGGCGCCATCCAGCGCACCAGCGCTTCCACGATGTGGAACAGCGCGGTCTGGCAGCTGCGACGCGCCACGCTGTCCGCTTTCGCGGTGTACTGGCGGTCTTTAATGATGTCGAGGTAGAACGAGCCCATCTCGATGGAGCAGAAGCGCATCAGGCGCTGTACCACTTCATGGAAGTCGTAGGATTCGTAGGCTTTCAGGATATCTTCCTGTGCCGCCTGCGCGCAGCCGACTGCCCAGCGGTCCAGCACCACCATCTCTTCCGGTTTAACCATGTCTTTCGCTGGATCGAAACCGTTCAGGTTCGCCAGCAGGAAGCGCGCGGTGTTACGGATACGACGATAGCTGTCCGCGGCGCGTTTGAGGATCTCATCGGAGACCGCCATTTCGCCGGTGTAGTCGGTGGAAGCCACCCACAGACGCAGGATATCGGCGCCCAGCTTGTTCATCACGTCCTGCGGGCTAACGGTGTTACCGATAGACTTGGACATTTTGCGGCCCTGGCCATCGACGGTGAAGCCGTGGGTCAGTACCTGGCGATATGGCGCTTTGCCTTTCATCGCCGTGGAGATCATCAGTGAAGACATGAACCAGCCGCGATGCTGGTCAGAGCCTTCCAGATACATGTCCGCGGCGTGACCGGCGAATTCCGGACGCACATCAACCACGGAAGAGTGGGTCGACCCGGAGTCAAACCAGACGTCGAGGGTATCCGGCACTTTCTCGTAGCTGTCGGCGTCATCGCCAAGGATGTCGCGGGAATCGAGATCCCACCACGCCTGGATGCCGTCAACTTCAACGCGTTTCGCCACTTCTTCCATCAGTTCGAGGGTACGCGGGTGCAGTTCGTGGGTTTCTTTGTGCACGAACAGCGACATCGGCACGCCCCAGGTACGCTGACGGGAGATACACCAGTCAGGGCGGTTAGCGACCATCGATTCGATACGCGCCTGGCCCCAGTCCGGGATCCACTGCACGCCTTTGATCTCTTTCAGCGACTGCGCGCGCAGGCCTTTCTGATCCATGCTGACGAACCACTGCGGGGTGGCGCGGAAGATGATCGGCGATTTGTGTCGCCAGCAGCACGGATAGCTGTGCTGCATTTTTTCCACGTGCAGCAGCGCGCCGCTGCCACGCAGCATCTCAACGATGATGTCGTTGGCTTTGAAGACGTTGATGCCATCCAGAGACGGATAGGTACCAGGCAGGTAAGCACCGTCCGGGCCAACCGGGTTGGCGATTTCCAGACCGTATTTCTGGCTGATGGTGTAGTCGTCCGGGCCGTGGCCGCCGGCGGTATGCACCGCACCGGTACCCGCGTCCAGCGTCACGTGGTCGCCAAGGATCGCCGGCACGTCAAAATCGAGGAACGGATGCTTAAAGCGCATCAGCTCAAGCTCAGAACCTTGTACCGCCGCCAGAATAGTGTAATCCGTCGCGCCAACGCGCTTCATTACGCTCTCAACCAGGTCTTTCGCCAGGATCAGCGCCTGACCGTCAACCTGCACCAGCGCGTAGTCGAATTCCGGCGACAGAGAGATGGCACGGTTAGCCGGCAGGGTCCACGGCGTGGTGGTCCAGATAACCAGGGAAACCGGGCCGTTGACGTCGGCTACGCCGAATTTCGCCAGTACCGCGGCTTTGTCTACCGCGTGGAACGCCACATCGATAGACGGAGAGGTTTTGTCGTAATACTCCACTTCCGCTTCCGCCAGCGCGGAACGGCAGTCAACGCACCAGTGCACCGGCTTAGCGCCTTTATGCAGATGACCGTTGCCGATGATTTTACCCAGCGCACGGATGATGTTGGCTTCGGTTTTGAAGTCCATGGTCAGGTACGGACGCGACCAGTCGCCCAGCACGCCCAGGCGGATAAAGTCTTTACGCTGACCGTCGATCTGCTCCGCGGCATATTCGCGGCACTTGGCGCGGAATTCAGCGGCGGTGAATTTCTCACCTGGCTTACCGTATTGCTGCTCGACTTTCAGCTCGATCGGCAGACCGTGGCAGTCCCAGCCCGGCACGTACGGCGAGTCATAGCCCGTCAGTCCTTTGGACTTAACGATAATGTCTTTCAGAATCTTGTTAACCGAGTGACCAATATGAATGCTGCCATTCGCATAAGGAGGGCCATCATGCAGAATGAAGGTTTTTTTGCCTTTTTTGGCTGCACGAATGATGCCGTACAGGTCATCATCGGTCCAACGCGCCAGCATTCCCGGTTCGCGTTTGGCGAGGTCGCCACGCATAGGGAACCCTGTTTCCGGCAAATTCAGGGTCGATTTATAGTCACTCATCAGATTCTCGGTTCCGTATTTCGGTTTGATAAACACCAGCGGCTCAGGCCTGGCTGGTCAGCCCAAATAATTCGCGGGCCGTTAACTCATCACGTGCGATTTGCGCCTTCAGCTCGTCCAGCGACGCAAACCGCTGCTCGTTACGTATCTTTTTACGCAGTACTACATTGATATGGCGACCGTAGAGGTCCATTACAACGTCCAACAGATGTACTTCAAGCTGCTGACGCACGCCCGCGACCGTTGGACGGGTGCCAATATTGGCGACGCCCGCTATGGGTTTGTCGCCCAGCCCTGTCACTTCTACCGCATAGACCCCTTTAACCGGGGAAACCTGACGACGCAGCGGTAAGTTCGCCGTCGGAAAACCTATGGTACGGCCCAGTTCATCACCATGAACGACGCGTCCGGAGATGCTAAACGGATGGCCCAGCAGCGTCTCCGCCAGCAGGAGATCGTCATCCGCCAGCGCCTGACGCACCGCCGTACTGCTGATACGCACCCCACCTTCGCAGAAAGTCTGGGTGCTGGTCACGTCGAAGCCGTATTCCGCTCCGGCCTTTTGCAATAACAAAAAATCCCCCTGGCGACCAGCGCCAAAGCGGAAATCATCACCGACGGCAAGGAACTGCACACCCAGGCGGCGCACCAGCAGTTCGCTGATAAAATCCTGCGCGGTTAGCGCGGCGAACCGGCGGTCAAAGCGAACGCACAATACATAGTCGACCCCGCTTTCAGCCAGATAGCCCAGCTTTTCACGCAGGCGGGTCAACCGCGCCGGGGCTTTATCGGCGGCAAAGAGCTCCAGCGGCTGGGGTTCGAAAATCATCACCACCACCGGTAAACCGCGCTGGCGGCCCTCTTCGCGCAACCGCTGCAGCAGTGCCTGATGCCCACGATGCACGCCGTCAAAATTACCAATGGTCAGCACGCACCCGTGCGGCGCCTGACTGAGATTATGTATGCCGCGTATCAGCTTCATGTCTGGCTCAAAACAGTGAAAATCGTCCGAGTATACCTTGTACAACTGTCAACGTTAACCAGCGATTGCACCTCGGCAACGAAAGTTCTCAGGAATTCATTCACTCAGCGCGAGAAAGCGGGAAAACTGGCCGCGCCCGGCGATTTTTATGGTGGAAAAGCTGTATTCGCCTGCAACAAGCTGGTAGAATCTTGCGCCATCACTACGTAATGAAGCGCTGTGGTGTTAAACGGCGCTTATTTGCACAAATCCATTGACAAAAGAAGGCTAAACGGGCATATTCCTCGGCCTTTGAATTGTCCATATAGAACACATTTGGGAGTTGGACCTTGGCTAATATCAAATCAGCTAAGAAGCGCGCCGTTCAGTCTGAAAAGGCTCGCAAGCACAACGCAAGCCGTCGCTCTATGATGCGTACTTTCATCAAGAAAGTATACGCAGCTATCGAAGCTGGCGACAAAGCTGCTGCACAGAAAGCATTTAACGAAATGCAACCAATCGTGGACCGTCAGGCTGCTAAAGGTCTGATCCACAAAAACAAAGCTGCGCGTCATAAAGCAAACCTGACTGCACAGATCAACAAACTGGCTTAATCGCCTGCTTGCTGAACTTTGTTAAAGAAACCCGCGAAAGCGGGTTTTTTTATGCCCGCCATCTTCCCCCGCTAACGCGCGCTGGCGCGGCCAGCGCCACGCCAGCCCACGCCGGCAGGCTATCGGGGTTCGGTAAACAGTGACGAGTAATCGCGATTACAGATGCGCTGAACCGCGGGATGCTGAATCATTCGCTCGGCAAAAATAGCGTGATACTCCTCCATCACGCTATCCATGCGGCCAATTTCTATAATCGATTCGTCATAGTAGAAATCATGCGCATAGAGCGTCGGCGCGACAAATATCGCATTATGCGCGGCGCCGAAGGCTTTCATGAGCGCCGCATCGTCAAATTCGCCGAGGATCTCCACCTTCAGGCCCTGCACGTTAATCCAGTTCAGCAGTTTACGCCCCAGCATCGAACGCCGACCGGGGATCAGCAGCCGCCGCTCTTCCAGACAGGCCGGAAACGGCTTCGTCGGCGCCGGATTCATGCACCAGAAGCTGACGCTGCACTCGCCAATCTTCACCGAAAATAGCCCTTCCTGCTGTGTCGAGTCGATCGGACAGTCAGAGATAATCATATCGAGCTTATGCTGGCTCAGTTGCTCCAGCAGCAGCTCATGGGTGGATTCAAAACAGCGCAGATGGATCTGCTCACTCTCAACGACGGCCGCATCCAGCACGCCGCTGACCAGCCGCTTGGATAACGCATCAGCGACGCCGACATCAAACAGCAGATTCGACTCTTTGCGGTAGTTGACGATGTCGAGCATCTCCTGGCTGAGGGTAAACATGCGGTCGGCATAGCGGAAGACCAGCTCGCCCAGCTCACTCGGCTCCAGTCCCCTTCCTTTTCGCTTAAACAACTTACCCTGCAGGCGCTCTTCCAGGGCTTTGATCTGCCCGGTAATCGTCTGCGGCGTCAGAAACAGCGCCTCCGCCGCGCCAACGACGGACCCTTCTTTATACACGTGCCAGAAGTAGTACAGATGGTTGTAGTTGATATGTGACATGCTTCTCTCCCTGATAATGTCCAGGAGAGCCACGCAGGCTCTCCTGCAGAAAGGTTATACCGCGAGGCGAGTCTCCGTCACGCGCTGACGCAGTATGAGATATCCGATGACTGCTGATAGCACTGAGCCGATCAGGATGCCAAGCTTGGCCCAGTTGATCAACGCGGGGTCGACGCTGCCGAAGGCCAGAGTGGCGATGAAAATCGACATCGTAAAGCCAATCCCACACAGAATACCCACCGCCATGATCTGCTTGCAGGTGGTCCCCTCCGGCAGCGAGGCCCACTTCAGCTTCAGCGCCAGCCAGCAGAACAGGCTGATCCCCAGCGGCTTGCCGATAAACAGCCCGGCCATAATGCCCAGCGGCAGAAGCGACGTCAGTCCGGCCAGGGTGACCCCCTGCAGCGAGACCCCGGCGTTGGCGAAGGCGAACAGCGGCAGGATCATAAACGCGACCCACGGGTGCAGGACATGCTCAAGCGCTTTGGCCGGTGACTTGCCATGCTTTTCCTCGAGCGGGATCATAAAGCCGACGATCACCCCGGCAAGGGTCGCATGAACGCCAGACTTCAGCACCGCCGTCCACAGCACCGCGCCAACCAGAATATAGATCCCGGTACGCCGCACGCCGCTGAGGTTCAGGGCCACCAGCACCGCAATTGCCGCCGCCGCCACGCCCAGCGAAAGCATGGACAGGTCGTGGGTATAAAACAGCGCGATAATCACGATAGCCCCGAGGTCATCAATAATCGCCAGCGCCATCAGGAAAATCTTCAGCGCCGTCGGTACCCGGCTACCTAACAGCGCCAGCACACCGAGCGCAAAGGCAATATCCGTCGCCGCCGGGATCGCCCACCCCTCTCTGGCGACAGGATCCTGGGCGTTAAAAGCCAGATAGACCAGGGCCGGCACAATCATCCCGCCGAGCGCGGCAATCACTGGAAACACCGCCTGACGACGGCTCGCCAGCGACCCCTGAATCAGCTCACGTTTGACCTCCAGGCCAATCAGTAAAAAAAACACCGCCATCAGGGCATCATTGATCCATAACAGCATGTTTTTATTGATCTCCAGCGCCCCGACTCGCAGCTGAACTGGCGTCTCCAGGAAGGAGTGATACAGACCGCTGGTCACGCTGGTATTGGCCATCACCATCGCCAGCGCGGCGGCAATGATTAAGACAATGCCGCCGGAAGCATCGCTACTAAAGAATCGTTGCAGATGTTTCACTTTTACTTTCATCCTGTTGGTGAATAACTCGATAAAAGCATAATACACACACTGATAACTCGAAAAAATCAGATTTAAATTGCGTTAAAGTTCGTTTTTTACGAATAAAAGAGGAGGCGTAAGGCAAAAAAAGCCCGGGCAGCAAGGCCCGGGCCGGATATCAGGAAAAGCGGAATTAGCGGGTCAGGTCGTCGAAGAACTTCTTCACACCGTCGAAGAAGCTTTTCGAACGCGGGCTGTTGTTTTCCCCGGTCGGGCCGCCGAAGCTCTCCTGCAGCTCTTTCAGCAGCTGCTTCTGCTTCTCATTCAGCCCTACCGGCGTCTCCACCACCACGCGGCACAGCAGATCGCCCTGGGCGCCGCCGCGAACGGATTTCACACCTTTGCCGCGCATGCGGAACAGCTTGCCGGTCTGGGTTTCACCCGGCACTTTCAGACTGACGCGACCGTCGAGCGTCGGCACTTCAATCTCACCACCCAGCGCCGCCATCGTGAAGTTGATCGGGACTTCGCAGTACAGGTTATTACCTTCACGCTCAAAGATAGCGTGCTGCTTCACCTGGACCTGTACGTACAGATCGCCTGCCGGTGCGCCATGCTCGCCAGCTTCGCCTTCGCCCGCCAGACGGATCCGATCGCCGGTGTCCACACCTGCCGGAATTTTAACCGACAAGGTTTTCGTTTTCTCTACACGCCCATGACCATGACATTTGTTGCATGGATCTTTAATCAGCGTACCGCGTCCCTGACAGTGCGGACAGGTCTGCTGTACCGCAAAGAAGCCCTGACGCATCTGCACCTGGCCTGCGCCATGACAGGTCGGACAGGTCTGCGGCTTGCTGCCGGCCTTGGCGCCGCTGCCGTGACAGACGTCGCACTCTTCCAGCGTCGGAATACGGATCTCTTTGGTGACGCCACGCACCGCTTCTTCCAGCGTCAGCTCCATGTTGTAACGGAGATCGGCGCCGCGCGCCGCGCGCTGACGACCACGTCCGCCGCCAAAGATATCGCCGAAAACATCGCCAAAGATATCGCTGAAATCCGCACCGCCGCCAAAACCGCCGCCGCCGCCCATGCCGCCCTGTTCGAAGGCCGCGTGGCCGTACTGATCGTAGGCCGCACGCTTCTGGGCATCAGTCAGGATTTCATACGCTTCTTTGATTTCTTTAAATTTGGCTTCGGCCTCTTTATCACCCTGGTTGCGGTCCGGGTGATACTTCATGGCCAGGCGCTTGTAAGCCTTTTTGATTTCACGCTCTTCCGCTGTTTTGGAGACGCCTAAAATCTCGTAGTAATCTTGCTTTGCCATCGGTGTTTTTCAGCCCCTTAACATGCGTGCACGGGCGGAGAGGAAACCTCTTCGCCCGTGCCAGTGTTTTACCCGTTCAAAGGGCGATTATTTTTTATCTTTCACTTCTTCGAACTCAGCGTCGACAACATCGTCGTCTTTCGCGTTGCTCGCCTGAGCGTCAGCGGAACCCGCCTGCTGCTGAGCGTGCTGCTGCTGAGCAATTTCCATCAGCTTCTGAGAAGCCTGCGCCAGCGCCTGCATTTTCGCTTCGATATCCGCTTTGTCTTCGCCTTTCAGGGAAGTTTCCAGCGCGGTCAGCGCAGATTCAATAGCGGTTTTGTCATCAGCCGGCAGTTTATCGCCTGCTTCTTCAACCTGCTTACGAGTGCTGTGCAGCAGATGGTCGCCCTGGTTACGGGTCTGTACCAGCTCTTCGAACTTACGGTCAGATTCGGCGTTAGCTTCTGCTTCGCGAACCATTTTCTGAATTTCTTCTTCATTCAGACCGGAAGACGCCTTGATGGTGATCTTCTGCTCTTTACCGCTGTTTTTGTCTTTCGCGGAAACGTGCAGGATACCGTCAGCATCGATGTCGAAGGTGACTTCGATCTGCGGCATACCGCGCGGCGCCGGGTTAATACCATCCAGGTTGAACTGACCCAGTGATTTGTTATCAGACGCGCGTTTACGCTCACCCTGCAGCACATGGATGGTTACCGCAGACTGGTTGTCTTCTGCAGTAGAGAACACCTGGCTGTGCTTGGTCGGGATAGTGGTGTTTTTGTTGATAAGCGCTGTCATCACGCCGCCCATGGTTTCGATACCCAGCGACAGCGGGGTTACGTCCAGCAGCAGAACGTCTTTCACATCACCCGTCAGTACACCACCCTGAACCGCTGCGCCGATCGCCACAGCTTCATCCGGGTTAACGTCTTTACGCGGCTCTTTACCGAAGAACTCAGCGACTTTTTTCTGCACCATCGGCATACGAGTCTGACCACCAACGAGGATCACGTCGTTGATATCGGAAACGGACAGACCGGCATCCTGCAGGGCCACTTTCAGCGGCTCGATGGAACGGTTAACCAGGTCTTCTACCAGGCTTTCCAGTTTCGCGCGAGTCACTTTGATATTCATATGTTTCGGACCGGTCGCATCTGCAGTGATATACGGCAGGTTAACGTCGGTCTGCTGAGCAGAAGACAGTTCAATCTTCGCTTTCTCAGCGGCTTCTTTCAGGCGCTGCATGGCCAGCGGGTCGTTACGCAGGTCAATGCCCTGATCTTTCTTGAACTCATCAACGAGGTAGTTGATCAGACGCGTATCGAAGTCTTCACCGCCCAGGTGGGTGTCACCGTTGGTCGCCAGTACTTCAAAGGTTTTCTCGCCGTCAACTTCGTCGATTTCGATAATAGAGATATCGAAAGTACCACCACCGAGGTCGTATACCGCGATAGTGCGGTTACCGACTTCTTTATCCAGACCGTAAGCCAGCGCCGCCGCGGTTGGTTCGTTGATGATACGTTTGACTTCCAGACCGGCGATACGGCCGGCATCTTTGGTTGCCTGACGCTGCGCATCGTTGAAGTAAGCCGGTACGGTGATAACCGCTTCAGTTACCGGTTCACCCAGGTAATCTTCAGCCGTTTTCTTCATTTTTTTCAGCACTTCAGCAGAGATCTGCGGCGGTGCAGTTTTGGTGCCTTTCACATCCAGCCATGCGTCGCCATTGTCTGCGGCAACAATTTTGTATGGCATGATAGAAACGTCACGCTGAACTTCTTCGTCCTGGAAGCGGCGGCCAATCAGGCGTTTAATCGCAAACAGGGTGTTTTGCGGGTTTGTCACTGCCTGACGTTTAGCCGGCTGACCAACCAGAGTTTCACCATCCTGGGTATAGGCAATGATAGAAGGCGTGGTGCGATCGCCTTCGGCGTTCTCCAGCACGCGTGCAGTAGTGCCATCCATAATCGCTACACAAGAGTTGGTAGTACCCAGGTCGATACCAATAATTTTACCCATCTAAACGTCTCCACTAAAAATTCGATCAACATGTGGTTGTGAACCTGTAATAAGGGCGAAACGTGCGGTTTCAACTGCCCAGACATCATTTTTTTTCAGGTTCTTCACTGCGGTTGACTACAAGATGGGGTCGCCCACCCCGGCATCAAGGGGCAAGCCTAAAAATTTTTTGCACCGGGCCCCGACCTGAGTCGTGAAAAGCGTCCCGAGCGACATTGTCAGGCGCCAAAAGAGGCAGCGAAATGCATATATAAATGATGAATGTGAAAACAAAATATATTCATAATATCATTGACATAACCCGCAATACTTGCGCGCTAATGGCCCCACGCCCCTGGTGATAATATCCCTCGCCGTCGCACTTTACTTATTCAGGGGACAGATTGATGAAACCACTATTCCGGATTTCCGCGGGGCTTATCCTCGGCTTATCGTTTATCACCTCGGCGGCCGCCAACGACCATAAAATCCTCGGTGTGGTAGCCATGCCGCGCAATGAAACCAACGACCTGACGCTGAAACTCCCGGTCTGTCGGGTCGTCAAACGCATTCAGCTCAGCGCCGAGCGCGGCGATGTACAGCTCTCCGGGGCGACGGTCTACTTTAAGGCCAGCCGCGGCGCCAGCCATACGCTGAACGTCCCCGCCGGGATAAGAGAGGGCAGCACCTCCGGCTGGATCAACATCAATAGCGATAACGACAGCAAACGCTGTGTGAAGAAAATCGCCTTCTCCGGCCACACGGTCCACTCCTCAGATATGGCCTCATTAAAAATTATCGGCGACGACTAACCTCGTTATCCTGAGGAGGGATGATTTATGCATATTAACTATCTGGCAGATGACGATCTGGCCTTTCTTCCTGAGTGCAGCGAGGCGCATCTGGAAGCTTTTACCCGTATTCTGACCCACGGCGAAAACGGCAAACCCCGTCTCTCCAGCACGCTGCTGCGCAACGAGACCTTTTTAGCAATGGAGGGCCACCCTGAACGCTATCGCCGCAACTGGCAGCTGATTGCCGGAGAGCTACAGCATTTTGGCGGCGACAGCATCGCCAACACCCTACGCCGCCACGGCAAATTTTATCGCGCGATCCTGCTGGATGTGTGTAAACGGCTGAAGGCGAAGGTCGACAAACAGATGACGACGCCGCAGATCGAACAGCAGTTACTGGAACATTTCCTGCAGCACAGCTGGAATAAGCTGGATGCGGAGCAAAAGGCACAATTTCTTGCCGCGGTGGATTGCCGGAGCCATGAGCTGGAAAATCTGTTGCCCCATCTGCTGAGGCACCGCAAGCTAAGCGAAGGGGTCGCCCTGTTGCTGGACGAGCGCTTAACCGCCATTCTGCGCACCCATGCCGCCGTAAGCGTTATTGGTCATGGTCTGGTGCGCGGCGCCGGGCTGGGCGGGCCGCTCGGCGCCGCGCTGAACAGCGTCAAAGCGGTGAGCGGCAGCGCTTACCGGGTCACCATCCCTGCGGTCCTGCATATTGCCTGTTTACGGCAAATGATCCAGCCGCCGTCGGGCGCAACAGAAATTGGTGAAAAATACCCCGCCAGATCATAGACAGCCCTTCAGCGCCTCATTATTATGCCGCGCCCCGCCGCCAAGTCGCGGGGTAATGCTTCCCTTTTAATGATAATTTTGAGGAATTATGGGCAACACTAAGTTGGCTAATCCGGCACCGCTGGGCCTTATGGGCTTCGGCATGACCACTATTCTGCTTAACCTGGCGAATAGCGGCCTGTTCGCATTCGATGTAGCTATCCTGGCGATGGGCATTTTTTACGGCGGCATTGCGCAAATTTTTGCCGGCCTGCTTGAATACAAGAAAGGCAACACCTTTGGCTTAACCGCTTTTACCTCCTACGGCAGCTTCTGGCTGACGCTGGTGGCTATCCTCCTGATGCCGAAAATGGGTCTGGCGGAAGCGCCTAACGCGCACTTCCTCGGCATGTACCTCGGCCTGTGGGGCGTCTTTACCCTGTTTATGTTCTTTGGCACCCTGAAAGCAGCCCGCATGCTGCAGTTTGTCTTCCTGAGCCTGACCGTGTTGTTCGCGCTGCTGGCGATTGGTCATCTGGTGGATAACGAAGGCATTGTGAAAGTCGCTGGCTGGGTCGGCCTGGTTTGTGGCGCCAGCGCTATTTACCTGGCGATGGGTGAAGTGCTGAACGAGCAGTTCGGCCGCACCGTGCTGCCGATCGGCGAACCACGTTAATCGTCCGCCGCCGTCCTGTCACAGGGCGGCGGCAGGTCATCATCGGTAAACCAGACTCAACGCTGCAGTTCCCCTTCCGGCAATCCCGCCGACGCCGTCAGCCCCTGACGCAGCCAGATACCTAATCCTAGCCCCATCAGCGAGAGGGCCAGCACATACCAGGCTGGCGCCATCGGCGACACGCCCATCAGCATGGTGACCGCAATCGGCGTCAGGCCGCCAAAGATCGCGTACGACAGGTTGTAGGAAAATGAGATGCCGGTGAAGCGCACTTCAGCCGGGAAGGCCCGCACCATGACATAAGGCACCGCCCCTACCACCCCGACGCAGAGCCCCACCGTGCCGTAGAGCAGAAACAGCCGCTGCGGGCTGGCGCCGGACAGGTGGTAAAATGCCCAGCTGGCAACCGCCAGCAGCAGGCTGCCGACGATGAAAGTCCGGCTGGCGCCAAAGCGATCCGCCGCCAGCCCGGCGAGCAGACAGCCGATGCACAACATAATCGTGGCGATGCTATTGGCCTGCAGGGTAATCGCCGGCGCGAAGCCATAGTGTTTCTGCAGCCAGACCGGCGACATCAGGATCACCACCACCACGCCTGCCGACAGCAGCCAGGTCAGCAGCATAGAGATCACCACCGCCTTCTGGTGCTTCAGCGCTACCGCTTTTACCGGCAGCTCCTGCGCCAGCGCTTTACGCTGCTGCATCTCAAGAAAAATCGGCGTCTCCTGCAGCCAGCGACGCAGATACATCGCAATCAGACCAAATACACCGCCCAGCAGGAAGGGGATCCGCCAGCCGCCGTCGTGGATCCCCTGCGGCGTCAGGCTGGTGTTGATAAGCGTCGCCACCACCGACCCCAACAGAATGCCAACCGTCAGGCCGGCCGTCAGCGTACCGCAGGCGATACCAATGCGTTTTTCCGGGACATGCTCGGCGACAAACACCCAGGCGCCAGGAACTTCCCCGCCGATCGCCGCCCCCTGCAGAATACGCATCAGCAGTAACAGCAACGGCGCGACGATGCCCACCGAGCTATAGGTCGGCAGCAGGCCAATCGCCAGGGTCGGCAGCGCCATCAGCAGGATGCTGAGGGTGAACATTTTCTTGCGTCCCACCAGATCGCCAAAGTGGGCCATGATGATCCCCCCCAGCGGGCGCGCCAGATAACCGGCGGCGAAAATGCCAAAGGTTTGTACCTGACGGAGCCATTCGGGAATATCTGCGGGAAAGAAGAGCTCACCGACGACGGCGGCAAAGAAAACGAAAATGATAAAGTCATAAAACTCCAGCGCGCCGCCCAGGGCGGCCAGCGTCAGCGTTTTATAATCCTGGCGGTTTAGCGGTCGGTTTGCATATGACATAACGCGATTTCATCCTGAGGTGTGCAGCGTGATTTATAGCGTGTAAAGTAAACAGCACTATATCGTAAATAAAACGGCACACCATCAGCGATGCAGGTTATGTCACAAATGCATTAAATTCAGGATAAAGTTTCGCGCCTGGCGCTCTTAGGACGAAATGCTTCTACCACACGGCCATCGGTTTCCACATAAGGCCCCTCCAGCAACTGTACACAATAAGGTACACTTGCAAAAATACCGTGCACCAGTACCTTGCCGTCAGCATCTTTTACCCCTTCCAGGGTCTCCTGAATCGCTTTCGGTTGTCCGGGAAGGTTGAGGATCAACGCCTGCTTGCGGATCACCCCGACCTGCCGGGAAAGGATAGCCGTCGGCACAAAGTGTAGGCTAACCTGGCGCATTTGCTCGCCGAAACCCGGCATCTCGCGATCGGCAATCGCCAGCGTTGCGTCAGGCGTCACATCGCGACGCGCAGGGCCGGTTCCGCCGGTGGTCAGCACCAGATGGCACCCCATCTCGTCAACCAGTTCGCACAGCGTTTGCTCAATGATCACCTGCTCATCCGGAATCAGGCGGGTTTGCAGTTCGAAAGGGGTGGTGAGGGCACGCGCCAGCCACTCTTCCAGTGCCGGGATGCCTTTATCCTGATAGACGCCGCTGGAGGCGCGATCGGAGATGGAAACTAAGCCGATTCGTAAGGTATTCATGGTTATTCCGTTCAAACTGTGGCGTTAAACGAAATGATACACTGCCGGAGGCGGGACAGACAGTGTAATGTGGCCGACGGGCGTCGGCCACCTGCGGGATTACAGCAGTTCGCCGATCATTTTTTCCAGTTTTTCCTGGTCGATCGCAAACTTACGGATACCTTCCGCCAGTTTGTCTACCGCCATCGGATCCTGGTTATGCTGCCACAGGAACTCAGATTCGGTAATACGTTCCGGACGCGCTTTCACTTCGCCGGTATAAACCAGTTTACGCTCAACGGCGCCTTCGCTTTCAGACAGCTCTTTCAGCAGCGCCGGGGCGATGGTCAGGCGGTCACAGCCGGCCAGTTCCAGGATTTCGCCAACATTACGGAAGCTGGCGCCCATCACCACGGTTTCATAGCCGTGCTGCTTGTAGTATTCGTAGATTTCGCTGACGGAAACCACGCCCGGATCTTCTGCCGGCGCGTACTCTTTCTGGTCGGTGTTGGCTTTGTACCAGTCGAGGATACGGCCAACAAACGGCGAAATCAGGAAGACGCCCGCTTCGGCGCAAGCGCGAGCCTGAGCGAAGGAGAACAGCAGCGTCAGGTTACAGTTGATGCCTTCTTTTTCCAGCTGTTCAGCGGCGCGAATGCCCTGCCAGGTGGAAGCCAGCTTGATAAGAATACGATCGTTGCTGATGCCCGCGTCGTTATACAGCTTGATGATGCGCTTGGCTTTCGCGATAGACGCTTCAGTATCATAGGAGAGGCGTGCATCCACTTCAGTGGAAATACGGCCCGGGATCAGTTTCAGGATTTCGAGACCGATGTTCACCGCCAGCTTGTCGGAAGCATCGAGGATCTGCTGCGCGCGATCGCTGCTCTGGCTACGTGCCCAGGCCACAGCGTCATCAATCAGCTTACGGTACTCAGGGATCTGAGCCGCGCCGAGAATCAGGGAAGGGTTGGTGGTGGCATCCTGAGGCTGATACAGCTTCATTGCCGCAATATCTCCGGTGTCAGCGACGACAGTGGTGTACTGACGCAGAGAAGTTAATTTATCCGTCATGATATATTTCTCTTAAACAGCAGTTAAGGGGATGTAACCGGTCTGCCCAGATGATAACACGCTGCCGGGTCAGCGCAACCGCCGACGAGAGAAGAGCGCAGAGTGTGATAAACTGTGCCGCTTAATTTGCTGAAAGCGAAAGGATTGTCACTTAATTGGTAACGCTTACACAAGCTTACCGGCATGGACAAGAGGATGTTTAATGCCTGATTTTCTCTCATTTATCAATGAAATACTCTGGGGCTCAGTGATGATTTATCTGTTACTGGGGGCGGGGATCTGGTTTAGCTGGCAAACCCGGGGTATTCAGTTCCGTTACGTGCGCAAATTCGGCCGCAGTCTGAAAAAAAGCCTGCACCCGCAGCCGGGCGGTTTAACGTCCTTCCAGGCGCTCTGTACCAGTCTTGCCGCCCGGGTCGGCAGCGGCAACCTTGCCGGGGTGACGCTGGCGATCGCTGCCGGCGGGCCTGGGGCCGTATTCTGGATGTGGGTTTCCGCCCTGCTCGGCATGGCCAGCAGCTTCGCTGAGTGTTCTCTTGCGCAACTATACAAAGAGCGCGACAGCCAGGGACAGTTTCGCGGCGGCCCGGCGTGGTATATGGCGCGCGGTCTCGGCATGCGCTGGATGGGTGTCCTGTTTTCGATCCTTCTGCTGCTGGCCTATGGATTTATCTTTAATACCGTGCAGGCCAACTCGGTGGCCCATGCCCTGCACTATGCGTTCGATCTGCCAGCGGCAGTCAGCGGCGGCGTGCTGGCCATTTTCGTTTTCCTGGCCATTCTCCGTGGCCTGCGCGGCGTGGCGCGCCTGATGCAGTGGCTGGTGCCCATCATGGCGATGCTGTGGATCGCCACCAGCCTGCTCATCGGCCTGTGGCACGTCACCGCCCTGCCGACCATTTTTGCCACCATCTTTCGCTGCGCCTTCGGCTGGCAGGAAGCCGCCGCCGGCGCGGTGGGCTACTCCATCAGCCAGGCGCTGACCAGTGGCTTCCAGCGCGGCATGTTCTCCAATGAAGCAGGGATGGGTTCTTCGCCTAACGCCGCCGCGGCCGCCGCCTCCTGGCCGCCGCACCCGGCAGCGCAGGGGATCGTGCAGATGATTGGCGTGTTTATCGATACCATCGTGATCTGTACTGCCAGCGCGATTATCGTCATGCTGGCGCCGCGCCCCGACAATGAATATACGCTCAATGGCATTCAGGACTTGCAACATGCGATGAGCGTGCTGGTCGGCGGCTGGGGAGCCGATTTTATCGCCCTCATCGTGCTGCTGTTCGCCTTTAGCTCTATTGTGGCCAACTACGTGTATGCGGAAAATAATCTGGTCTTTCTGCGTCTGGATAAGCCTCGCTACATCTGGGGGCTGCGATTACTCACCGTCCTGATGGTGCTGCTGGGAACCCTGGTTAGCCTGCCCGTCGTCTGGCAGAGTGCGGATATCATCATGGCGCTGATGGCGATGACCAACCTGACGGCCATCCTGCTGCTTTCCCCGACGGTGCGGATTATCGCCAGCGATTATCTGCGCCAGCGGCGGCTGGGTATCCAGCCCACTTTCGATGCCGCCCGCTACCCGGATATTCACCAGCAACTGGCCCCGGGCGCCTGGAATGAACTGCCGCGCGAATAGCGCGGCAATCGCAGCTATCGATCCCACCATGCACTTTTTTTGTTAAAATTCGTCGAAATTACCTGCAAGGACTGGATATGCTGATTCTGATTTCACCTGCTAAAACGCTCGATTATCAAAGCCCGCTGGCAACGACTCGCTATACCCAGCCCGAACTCCTCGAGTATTCTCAACAGCTTATCGGCATCGCTCGTAAGCTGACCGCGCCGCAAATCGGCAAGCTAATGAGCATTAGCGACAAGCTGGCGGATCTGAACGCCACCCGTTTCCACGACTGGCATCCTGACTTTACGCCGCAAAATGCCCGCCAGGCGATCCTTGCCTTTAAGGGCGATGTCTACACCGGCCTGCAGGCAGAGACGCTCACCGAGGACGACTTTGACTTCGCCCAGCGACACCTGCGCATGCTCTCCGGCCTGTATGGCGTGCTGCGCCCGCTGGACCTGATGCAGCCCTACCGCCTGGAGATGGGGATCCGTCTGGAAAACCCGCGCGGCAAAGATCTGTACCAGTTCTGGGGCGAGACCATTACCGAGAAGCTGAATCAGGCCCTGCAGGCTCAGGGCGACGATATCGTCATCAATCTGGCTTCCGATGAGTATTTTAAATCGGTGAAAACGCAAAAATTGCAGGGTCAGCTGATCAAGCCGGTCTTCCTCGATGAGAAAAACGGTAAATTCAAAGTGATCAGCTTCTATGCGAAAAAGGCGCGCGGTCTGATGAGTCGCTACATTATCGAAAACCGCTTAACCCAGCCGGAGCAGCTCAAAGCCTTTAATAGCGAAGGCTATTTCTTTGATGCGGAGGCTTCGGAGAAAGGCGAACTGGTGTTTAAACGCCACGAGCAGTAGGCCTCGATGCCCCCGGCCTCTCAGCGGGGGCAAAGATGATCAGTCGTCGTGGTGATGCCGCTCGTGCCCATGGCCATGATGGCCTTGATCGTCATCATCGTCGCGATCATGGTGGCGATAATCATCATGCGGGCGCCAGCGATCGTCACGCCAGTCATAATGGTGAGCCCACCAGTCACGATCGCGCCAATGATCGCCATCCCAGTAGTGCCCATAATCATCGCGATCGCCGATTTGCAGCTTCACCGCCGGGAGCAGGGTGATTTCGTCGGCATGAACCAACGCAGGAGCGACCAGCAATATAGAAAGTGCCAGCAAAGCAGATTTCAGCGTTGTCATAAGTGACCTCTTCTATCCGTCCCCGTTATGGGCCGATAGCAAAATATTAACGCCACAAAACTATTCTGATTATTCTCTGCAATCTGAATCTAGAGTGCGCCGCATTTATTGCTCGTTCGTACACAATATCTCCATCTTCGAGCGTAAAAAAACCGGGCACCAGGCCCGGTTTAGCTGGTAGATGAACGACAATACTAGCCCATCATCAGCTTACGCAGCGCGGCGAAATCCGCCGGCAGATTGTGGGACAGCAGCGGCAGGTCGGCGCGGTCAGCCAGCTCCTTCGGCAGCGGCAGGGTTTCCTGCAGGATCTCTTCCACGCTCTCTTTGAATTTCGCCGGATGCGCGGTACCGAGGAACAGGCCGTACTCTCCCGGCTGCAGCTGATCGCGCAGCGCGCGCCAGGCAATCGCCGCGTGCGGCTCAGAGATGTAGCCGATGGCCTTCAGCTCGCGCATCGCCGCTTTGGTGGTCTCATCATCGACCGCGGCGTAACCCAGCTCGCTCAGGCGCCAGATTTTACGGCGGAACAGCTCCTCGACGCGCGGCCAGTTGTTCGGCTGGCTGACGTCCATGGCGTTAGACAGCGTCGCCTGGGTAGCTTTTGGCGCCCACTCGCCGCCCTGCAGATAACGGGGAACGGTGTCGTTCGCGTTGGTGGCGGCAATAAAGCGCTTAATCGGCAGACCCAGCGACTTGGCCAGCAGACCAGCGGTCAGATCGCCGAAGTTGCCGCTTGGCACGGAAATCACCAGCTGATTGCGAGCTTCCTGCGGCAGCTGCGCCGCCGCTTCGAAGTAGTAGCAGATCTGCGCCAGCAGGCGGCTGATGTTGATGGAGTTAGCCGAGTTGAGCCCCAGCGTGGCCTTCAGCTCTTCATCGTCAAACGCCTGCTTCACCAGCGCCTGGCAGGCATCAAAGTCGCCATCAATCGCCACGGTTTCAATGTTGCCGCCGAGGGTACAGAACAGCTTCTCCTGCAGCGGGCTGATCTTACCGCGCGGATAGAGGATCACGACCTTGACGTTCGGCAGACCGTAGAAGGCATGCGCCACCGCCGCCCCGGTGTCGCCGGAGGTTGCGGTGAGAATGGTGACCGGCTTATCGCCGGCGATATGGGTCAGCATCTGCGCCATAAAGCGGCCGCCGAAATCCTTGAACGCCAGCGTGGGGCCATGGAACAGCTCCAGGCAGCCGACATCGTCCTGAACCTTTCTTACTGGCGCCGGAAACGCAAACGCTGCGCGCACCCGCTGCTGCAGGACATCCTGCGGGATCTCATCGCCGATAAAGGCCGATAAAATTTTGGCGCTGCGGGTGACAAAATCCTGCGCCAGCATGTCGTCGATTTCAGTCAGGCTGAATTCCGGCAGATCGTGCGGAAAGAACAGACCCTGATGCTTGCCAAGTCCCTGGGTGACGGCCTGCGCAAAGCTGACCTGCTCGTTATGATCTTTTAAGTTATACAGTTTCATTGGTTATCCCACTACGCGTGCGCCCGCCGTGTCCAGCCGGCAAATATGAACAAAGCCTTCCTGATTCTGCAGATAGTGCGTGCCAAGCCAGTCGGCGATGCGCTGTGCGGTGTCCGGTTTATCACACAACGCAAACAGCGTCGGGCCAGAGCCGGAGATGCCGCAAGCCTGCGCACCGATCTCCATTGTCGCCTGGCGCGCTTCGCTAAAGCCCGGCAACAGTTTGGTACGGTACGGTTCGGCAATGACATCTTTCATCAATTTTGCCGCCAGCTGCGGCTGGCGGGTGTAGCAGGCATGAATAAAGCCCGCGAGGTGGCGACCATGGGCGATACAATCCTGGCGGCGGTATTGTGCCGGCAGAATCGCCCGCGCTTCGGCGGTGGATACTTTAATCCCCGGATAGGCCAACACCCACAGCCACTCATCAAACCCCGGCACCTGCTGGCTGATAATCCCGTTCTCTTCGATCATCAACTGCATGCCGCCAAGATAGCACGGCGCCACATTATCGTAGTGAATGCTGCCGGAGATACGCCCTTCCATCTCCCCCATCAGCGCCAGCATCCGCGTCTCGTTGAGCGGCTTACCGCAGAACTCGTTCATGGCCACCAGCGCGGCGACCACCGAGCAGGCGCTGGAGCCGAGCCCGGAGCCGATCGGCATGTTTTTTTCCAGGGTCATCGTCACCGGTACCGTCTTACCGATCTCCCGGCAAAAGCTTTCCCAGCACTGATAAACAATGTTTTCCTGCGGCGCCGTCGGCAGTTTGCTGGCGAAGCGTCCCAGATTGTGCAGACTGAATTGCTCTGCCGCTTCAACAGTGACGTTATCGCCCAGCAGCGTGCCATCCACCGGCGTGACCGCCGCGCCCAACACATCAAACCCGACGCTCATATTGGCACTGGAAGCCGGGGCATATACTTTGACCATCTTAAACTCCTAACTTCCAGGACAAGGTGCGCAGCAGGTCGGCAAATACGCCGGCCGCCGTGACGTCGTTCCCGGCGCCATAGCCGCGCAGCACCAGCGGCAGTGGCTGATAATAGTGGCTGTAAAAGGCCAGCGCGTTCTCACCATTTTTGACTTTGAATAATGGATCGTTGCCGTCAACGGCGGCAATTTTCACGCGGCAGGTACCATCCTCTTCGATGTTACCGACGTAGCGCAAGACTTTACCTTCATCACGTGCCTTAGCAACCCGCGAGGCAAACCCATCGTCCAGCGAGGGCAGACGGGCCATAAAGGTTTCGACGTCGCCGCTGGCGTCGAAGTCCGCCGGCAGCGCCGACTCCACGATAATGTCTGACAGCTCCAGTTCACGCCCGGTCTCACGGGCCAGAATCAACAGCTTACGCGCGACATCCACCCCGGATAAATCGTCGCGCGGATCCGGCTCGGTATACCCCATCTCACGGGCCAGCGCCGTCGCGGCTGAGAAACTCACCCCCTCGTCCAGCTTGCCGAAGATAAAGGACAGAGAGCCGGAAAGGATCCCGGAGAAGTGGCGCAGCTCATCGCCGGCGTTGAGCAGGTTCTGCAGGTTCTCAATCACCGGCAGGCCAGCGCCAACGTTAGTGTCATAGAGGAACTTACGGCGCGAGCTGCTGGCCGCATGGCGCAACTGGTGATAGTAATCCAGCGAAGAGGTATTGGCCTTTTTGTTCGGCGTCACCACATGGAAACCTTCGCGCAGGAAGTCGGCGTACTGATCGGCGACCGCCTGGCTGGAGGTACAGTCGACGATCACCGGATTGAGCAGGTGGTACTCTTTCACCAGGCGGATCAGACGGCCAAGATTAAACGGCTCTTTCGCCTCCGCCAGCGCTTCACTCCAGTTCTCCAGATTCAGGCCATGAACGCTGGTCAGCAGCGCCTGAGAATTGGCTACACCGCAGACGCGCAGATCGATATGTTTGTTCTTCAGCCATCCCTGCTGGCGCTTGATCTGCTCCAGCAGCGCGCCGCCGACGCCGCCGACGCCGATGACAAACACTTCAATCACCTGGTCGGTGTTGAACAGCATCTGATGGGTCACGCGCACGCCGGTGGTGGCGTCGTCATTGCTGACCACCACCGAAATAGAGCGCTCGGAAGAGCCCTGGGCAATCGCCACGATATTGATATTGGCGCGGGCCAGCGCCGCAAAAAATTTCGCCGAGATACCGCGCAGGGTACGCATCCCGTCGCCCACCACGGAGATGATGGCCAGACGCTCCATAATGGCCAGCGGCTCCAGCAGCCCCTCTTTCAGCTCGAGATAAAACTCATCTTCCATCGCCCGTTTGGCACGAGCGCAATCGCTCTGCGGCACGCAGAAACTGATGCTGTACTCCGAAGAGGATTGGGTGATCAATACCACCGAGATGCCAGCGCGGGACATGGTGGCGAAGACGCGTGCCGCCATGCCGACCATACCTTTCATCCCCGGACCGGAGACGTTGAACATCGCCATATTGTTGAGGTTAGAGATGCCTTTCACCGGCAGGTCGTCTTCATCGCGACTGGCGCCGATGAGCGTTCCCGGCGCCTGCGGGTTGCCGGTATTTTTGATCAGGCATGGGATCTGAAACTGAGCGATAGGGGCAATGGTGCGCGGATGCAGCACTTTCGCGCCAAAGTAGGAGAGCTCCATCGCCTCCTGATAAGACATTGATTTCAGCAGACGCGCATCTGGCACCTGGCGCGGATCGCAAGTATACACCCCGTCGACATCGGTCCAGATTTCGCAACAGTCCGCGCGCAGGCAGGCGGCCAGTACCGCCGCCGAATAGTCGGAGCCGTTACGCCCCAGCACCACCAGTTCGCCCTTCTCATTGCCGGCGGTAAATCCGGCCATCAGGATCATATGGTCTGCCGGGATCTGGCTGGCGGCAATGCGGCGGGTGGATTCGGCGATATCGACGGTGGATTCCAGATAGTGGCCCACGGCGAGCAGTTTTTCGACCGGGTTAATCACACTGACTTTATGTCCACGGGCTTCCAGCAGACCCGCCATGATGGCGATGGAGAGCTTTTCGCCACGGCAGATCAGCGCGGCATTCACTCCGTCCGGGCACTGGCCCAGCAGGCTGATGCCGTGCAGGACATGCTTAATCTGAGCAAATTCCTGCTCAACGAAGGCTTTCAGCTGGGCAAGCGGGAAAGCTGGCTGGGCATCGGCAAGGCCCTGGAGAAGTTCGGCAAAAATGCGTTCAGCGTCGGCAATATTCGGGAGGGCATCCTGGCCACCGATCGTTTTTTCAATCATCGCCACCAGGTGGTTGGTGATCTTCGCCGGGGCAGACAGTACGGTCGCTACCTGCCCCTGCCTGGCATTACTCTCCAGAATATCGGCAACCCGCAGAAAACGTTCCGCATTTGCCACTGATGTACCGCCGAACTTCAACACTCGCATGGTTCTTACCCCTTGATCTCTTGTCAAAAAAAAAGCCCGCACTGTTCAGGTGCGGGCTTTTTTCTGTGTTTCCTGTACGCGTCAGCCCGCACCGTTACCTGTGGTAATGGTGGTGGTGATAATGGTGGTAATCATGCCGATGCGATTCATGGATGTTGTGTACTCTGTATTTTTATCTGTCTGTGTGTCCTGCCTATATTGGTTAAAGTATCTGCCTTCTTAAGTCAATGAATTTCTCAATTAACCCCATTTCAGCCAGCTTACGTATTGCGCCGTCATGGCAAGAAAAAACATCCAGTTCGGCGGAATTCAGCCCACAAAAACAGCACAGATAACTATAAACAAAAAATATGACAGAGCTTTATTCTGGCAGGTTTTTTTCAATATCATGCAGCAATCGATGCAACATTGCCGTGTCGCGCTGCTGCAGCAGCCCCATTCGTTGCGCCAGCCAGTCGGCCAGTTTGGCATCCTCTTCCACGCCTAAACGCGAAAGCAATGCCTCGGTGCGGATGCGTAATGCCTGCAGCTGATGATGATCTGCCGCGGCGGCGGCGGGAGCCGTTTGTTGCATAAGCGATGCTAATTGATAACAGTAGACCATCACCGACTGGCCGAGATTGAGCGATGGATAATCCGCTACCATCGGCACGCCGGTGAGCACATCGGCCAGGGCCAGCTCCTCATTGCTCAACCCGGAGTCTTCACGGCCAAAAACCAGCGCCGCGTGCGTCATCCACTGCGCCTTCTCCTCCAGCAGCGGCAACAGTTGCTGCGGCGTGGCGTAGTAGTGAAACCGCGCGCGACTGCGGGCGGTGGTGGCGACGGTAAAATCGACGTCGTGCAGCGCCGCAGCAAGGGTTGGATAGGTAGTGACGCCATCGAGGATGTCACCTGAGCCATGCGCCACCCAGCGTGCCGCTGGCGCCAGGTGGGCTTCACTGTCCACGATCCTGAGATCGCGAAATCCCATCGTTTTCATTGCTCTGGCAGCGGCACCGACGTTTTCTGCCCGGGCTGGGGCGACTAAAATAATCGTTAAACGCATTGCGGTTTCTTTCTCTCTCTCAGGCGTTGGCGAAGCGCTGGCCCCACCATTTTACGCGGTGAAAATTTACAAATTTGCAACAAAAATCACTAAAATTGCGTTTGCTTACCCATAAAAAAATCTAAACTGTTCTCAGGAGGCCATGACGAGGAGTATGTTAACAGAACCCATTTATCCATATGATGGGCAATGAAATTTCATCTGAGCCATCGTTCCATGCATTGGATTCACTGTATTTATTAATTTATCCACGCAACTAGTTGAGCTGTGTAAGGATTGTGACTATAAAGAGCATGACGATGCAATGATTTCACAAGACTGTTAACGTGCTACAATTGAACTTGATATATGTCAACGAAGCGTAGTTTTATTGGGTGTTCGGCCTCTCTTAGCCTGTTATGTTGCTGTTAAAATGGTTAGGATGACAGCCGTTTTTGACACCGTCGGGTCCAGAGGGAAAGTACCCACGACCAAGCTAATGATGTTGTTGACGTTGATGGAAAGTGCATCAAGAACGCAATTACGTACTTTAGTCATGTTACGCCGCGCATGTTAATTTGCGACATGCAGCAGGCAGGTCAGGGACTTTGGTACTTCCTGTTTCGATTTAGTTGGCAATTTAGGTAGCAAACATGCAGACCCCGCACATTCTTATCGTTGAAGACGAGTTGGTAACACGCAACACGTTAAAAAGTATTTTCGAAGCAGAAGGTTACGATGTATTCGAAGCGACCGATGGCGCGGAAATGCATCAGATCCTGTCTGAAAATGATATCAACCTGGTAATCATGGATATCAACCTGCCGGGTAAAAATGGTCTTCTGCTGGCGCGCGAGTTGCGTGAGCAGGCTGACGTCGCGCTGATGTTCTTAACCGGCCGCGACAACGAAGTGGATAAGATCCTTGGCCTCGAAATCGGCGCTGACGACTATATCACTAAACCGTTTAACCCGCGTGAGCTGACCATCCGCGCGCGCAACCTGCTCTCCCGTACCATGAATCTCGGTACCGTGAGCGAAGAGCGCCGCAGCGTGGAGAGCTACAAGTTCAATGGTTGGGAACTCGATATCAACAGCCGCTCACTGGTGAGCCCGAACGGCGAGCAGTACAAGCTGCCGCGCAGTGAATTCCGCGCGATGCTGCACTTCTGCGAAAACCCGGGCAAAATTCAGTCTCGCGCCGAGCTGCTGAAGAAAATGACCGGTCGCGAGCTGAAGCCGCATGACCGTACCGTTGACGTGACCATTCGTCGGATTCGTAAACACTTCGAATCCACTCCGGATACCCCGGAAATCATCGCCACCATTCACGGTGAAGGCTACCGTTTCTGTGGCGATCTGCAGGAATAATGCGTTTTATTCCGCAGCCATGATGTGAAAACGGCGCCTCAGGGCGCCGTTTTTTTATGTCATCACTCTTTCCAGAGGCGCAGTTTGTCGTCATCGGCAGCCGGCGGCGGGGGCGCACTGCCTTTCGGTAACGATAACGCATACCAGTCCACCCGGCGGGTCAAAAACATCAGGACGCTCAGCGCCAGTACCAGTACCCCGGTACCCAGCAGTAGCGCGCTGTCCTCGGAATGCAGCAGAAACCACATCACACCATCCAGCAGCAGCAGCGCGGCGACAAACAGCAGGCTGTTACGCCATCCCCTGAGCACTGCCTGTAAATAGACCCCGTTCATCACCGCGCCGGACAGGCTGGCCGCCAGCCAGGCGGCGGTAAATCCAACGTGCTCCGAGAGCGCCAGCAGCACCAGGTAAAACAGCACCAGCGACAGGCCCACCAGCAGATACTGCATCGGATGCAGGGGACGACGGGTCAGGCTCTCGAACACGAAAAAAGCCATAAAGGTGAGCCCGATTAACAGGATGGCATATTTTGTCGCCCGATCGGTTAGCTGGTACTGGTCGGCAAGGGACATCACATCGGCACTGAACGCCGGCAGCCGCGACCACGGGATCTCCATATCATCCTTAAAATAGCTCCCCATATCGTTGGCGAACCAGCTGCTTTGCCAGTGGGCGCGATAGCCGGCAGCACTCACTTCCCGTTGCGTTGGCAGGAAGCTGCCGAGAAAGCCGGGATGCGGCCAGTTACTGGTTAACTGCAGCTCGCTGTTACGCCCGATCGGCACCAGTGAAAACTCTCCCGTCCCGTTCAGATCGAGTGAAAAGGCAATCTCAAGCGGCTTGTTGTCCTGCGCCAGCGCAGGCATTGGCATATGAATACCTGCGCCATCGCCGCTTATCCCCAGCCCCGGCTCCACGCTTAATACGTTACCGTTGACCTCCGGGGCATGGATGGCGCCAATACCGCGGGCATCGCCGACGCTCACCACCAGCCGCGGCGGGCCTAAGACGATATTCGTTTTTCTCAGCGCCGCCAGACGCAGCGGATCAAACGAGGCCTTAATCTGCAAGGCGTTATGCCAGACCTGGCCGCTGTAGATGCCCACCCTCCTCGACTCCACGGTCTGTTTGCCGGTGACCGCCAGCGACTCCGGCAGCCAGTAGTACTCCCAGCTCCGCTGATAGTTGACCTCTTTTTGGTTCTCCATGCGGGACAAGGTCTCGGTTATCGGAATAGCGATCAGCGGCCCGGCAAGTTTTTGCGAACCACTGGTGCTTTGCTCAATGGCGTCCACCACTTCGCTACGATAATCCGCCCGCTCATTAATAAGCTCCCTGACCATCATTAACGGCAAAGATAACAGCACAACACAACCGATTAACGTGGTGATTTTCCAGAATAACGGTGATTTCAACATAGCCTTTCTCCCTATCGTGATGGCCTCACTGTAGAGCGGCTATGTGGGGGGAATTTGAAGCTATGTGAAGGGACGGTGAAGTCGCAGCGTGGCCACCACGCCGCCTTCGGGCCGATTGTGCAGATTGATATCGCCGTGATGCAGGCGCGCGACTTCACGAACGAACGCCAGTCCCAGGCCGCTGCTCTTATGGCCGTCTTCGCGCGGTAGCGAGTAGAATCGCTCAAAGATTCGTTCCAGGGCATAGTCCGGAATACCGCACCCGTTGTCGATAACGCTCAATTGCACCTCTTCATTTCGCTTCTCCGCAGCCAGGGCGATCTCGCCGCCCTTGGGGGTAAAGTCAATCGCGTTGTCGAGCAGATTACCCAGCGCCTGGGCCAGCAGCTCGCCATCGCCATTGACCAGCATCCCACTCTCCCGCCAGCGCAGGGTGATAGCTTTCGCCGCCAGAGCGATGTCACGCTCCTCCGTCAGCCGTTGGTATAGCGCATCTATCGACACCGGCTGCGGCTTTATCTCCAGCCGGCTTTCCAGTCGCGCCTGCTGGAGCAGCCGCTCCACCAGCAGTTGCATCCGGGTGTTTTGCGCGAGGATATTATCAGTAAACCGCGCCGCCACAGCAGGCGGCGGCCCTTCGCGCAGGATCTCCGCCGCGCCGCGGATGGCCGCCAGCGGGCTTTTCAGTTCATGGGTCAGGTCATAGACATAGTTTTCGATGGCATTCTTACCTTCGAGCTTTACCCGCATGCTCTCCAGGGCCTGGGCCAGCTTGCGCAATTCGCTGCTGCCAACCTCCGGCAGCGGCAGCGGGCGCTCAGCGGTCACCGAGTCCGCATAGCGCACCAGCTTGCCGATAGAGAAATTGATCCACCAGACGACGCCGACGCCAATCAACAACGCAATGCCCAGCAGGGCGCCGCCGGCCCAGAGGATCCGCCGTTCGCTGCGCTTGATGACCGGCGTCATCGCCAGGTTGGGTTTACCGACGCTCAGCACCCCGATAATCCGCCCCTTATCCATCACTGGCGCGGCGATATACATGACTGAGCTGGTTTCATCATGCGGATCGCTGCGCGTACTACGCGCGCCGTACTGGCCGCGCAGGGTGAGCCAGACGTCATTCCAGCGCGAATAGTCCTGCCCTGTCGCCTGTCCGCTGGAGTCAAACACTACCTTGCCCCTGGCATCGGTCAGATAGACACGGTACTCATTACGCACCTTTTTAATTCCGCCAATATGGGCGTTGATCGGCTGCTGGTTGAGCCGTTGAAAGGCCTGAGCCAGCCTGCCCTGCTGCGGATTTGCCGCCAGCAGATCCTCACGCGCCAGCGCCGCCAGCAGCGTGGCGGTATCGTTGAGGGTCCCCTCCGTCGCCCGGCGCACGCCTGGCTTCACTTCCTGGACAAAGATCGACAGCACAAACCACGCGGCGATAGCGACGATAAGAAAATAGCCCAGCAGCAGGCGCATGCCGATACGCATCAGCCACGCCCCAGGCTGTAGCCCATGCCACGATGGGTATTGATCGGCGTAACCTCGGGATTCACGGCCCGCAGCTTGGCGCGCAGGGTTTTGATATGGGTATCGACGGTACGGTCGAGGCTTTCCCAGGCATCGCTCCACACCAGCTCCATCAATTGCTGACGGGAGAAGACGCGACCAGGCGCGTGAAGCAGGGTTTTCAACAGCAGGAATTCGTAGCGCGTCAGGTTCAGCGGCTGGCCGAACCAGCTTATCGACGCCGCCTGCTCATCGAGCACAAACTCGCCGACGCGCACCACCGGCGAAGGCGCGGCAAACTTCTGCAGTCGCCGCAGCACGGTTCGCACCCGCGCGCAGACTTCGCGCGGCGAAAACGGCTTGGCGATATAATCGTCAGCGCCGATTTCCAGCCCCAGCAGCTTATCGACCTCGTCGCTCCGCGCCGTCAGAAACAGCACCGGCAGCGCCGGATAACGCGTCTGCAGGCGCCGACAGAGCTCAAAGCCGCTGATATCCGGCAAGCCGACGTCAAGGATGGCGACATCGGGCGCCTGATGCGCCGCCGCCTCCAGCGCGGGCAACCCGCGGCCAAAGACGGTGACCTGGAAGCCCTCCTGCTGCAGCATGTAAACCAGGGTATCAGCGATACTCTGTTCATCCTCAACTAACCAAATCCGTGGCTGCTGCATGCGCGCTCCCGTTTATTTATTCCATGGCATGATCGGCACGGCGCTGATGGCGTTCTTCGGCGAGCCATCAACCACTTTATCCGAGTAGGTCAGATAGACCAGCGCATTGCGCTTCGCATCATAGAAACGCACGACCTGCAGTTTTTTAAACACCAGCGAGGTGCGCTTCTGGAACACCACGTCACCCTGGCTTTTGCCGTTTTTGATTTTGTCCGTCAGCTCAATCGGCCCGACCTGCTGGCAGGAGATGGCCGCGTCAGAGGTATCTTCCGCCAGCCCCAACCCGCCTTTGATCCCGCCGGTTTTCGCCCGGCTGATATAGCAGGTCACGTTCTGCACATCCGGATCGTCAAAGGCTTCGACGACAATTTTGTGATCCGGCCCTAACCATTTGAAGACCGTATCCACGGAACCAATCTGCTCCGCCTGAGCCATCTGGCAGCCGGCCAGCAGCAGGCCCATCGCAAACTTCTTGTATTTCATATTGTTACCATTATTAAAAAATATAGCTGAGTGATTATCACGCACTTAGCAGAAAAGGTTTATAGATCACAGCTTTACAAAATTATCGTTCAGCTCCACTGACCTTCCGCATTTAAAAGCAAAAAAAACACTGAATGCTAAAACATCAAAAAATGCTATTATCCGCTACTTTAATATCAGGCACCTGTGTTTAAGGATGGGGACATTTTATGGATCAAGCAGGGATTATTCGCGATCTCCTTAGCTGGCTGGAAGGTCACCTGGATCAGCCGCTTTCTCTGGACAATGTGGCGGCGAAGGCAGGTTATTCCAAGTGGCATTTACAGCGAATGTTTAAGGATGTCACCGGCCATGCCATCGGTGCCTATATTCGCGCGCGCCGGTTATCGAAATCTGCTGTCGCATTACGTCTAACCGCCCGTCCAATCCTTGATATTGCGCTTCAGTACCGTTTCGACTCCCAGCAGACCTTCACCCGGGCATTTAAAAAGCAGTTCTCGCTGACGCCGGCGCTCTACCGCCGCTCCCCGGACTGGAGCTCGTTCGGTATGCGTCCGCCGCTGCGTCTTGGCGAATTCACGCTGCCAAAACATGAATTTGTCGCCCTGCCCACCACTCAGTTGCTCGGCGTCACCCAGAGCTATACCTGTAAGCTCGAGGAAATCTCCGATTTCCGCAACCAGATGCGCGTCCAGTTCTGGCGGGACTTCCTCGGCAATTCGCCGTCGATCCCTCCGGTGCTCTACGGGCTGCATGAGCCGCGTCCGAGCCTGGAGAAAGACGATGAGCAGGAAGTGTTCTATACCACCGCGTTGACGCCGGAGATGGCTAATGGTCATCTGCAGAACGCCCACCCGGTCACCCTGGAGGGCGGCGAGTATGTCATGTTCACGTATGAAGGACTGGGCACCGGCCTGCAGGAATTCATCCTGACGGTCTACGGTACCTGCATGCCGATGCTAAACCTGACCCGTCGCAAGGGGCTGGATATTGAACGCTTCTACCCTGAAGATGAAAACCGGGATCAGGCTACGCCGATTCAGTTACGCTGCGAGTATCTGATCCCGATTCGTCATTAACGCTGCAGCTCGTCCATCGCGGGGGCGTCAAGATGCGAGACGTCGCCCGCCGTTTCCACCACCCAGCCGGAAGCCAGCCACGGGCTTTGCTGATAGTCAACGCGCGAGATAGAGCAGTTGCGCAGTCGCAAACGACGCTCAGCGTATGCTGGCAGCCCTAAAATCGTGCTCACCAGGCAGCCCAGCGCAATCCCATGACTCACCAGCAGTGGTCGGCTACCGGCCGGTAATTCCAGACAGGATGCCAGCGCCGCATGCATCCGCTCGCTGAGCTCCTGCATCGATTCGCCCTGCGGAATACGGCCATCCGGCGTGCCGTTGACCAGTTGGCGACGCCAGCCCTCTTCTTCGTCGCTGAGCGAGTCGATATGGCGCTTCTCCAGCACCCCCATATCCAGCTCGCGCAGACGCGCATCGGCGATCACGCTGCAGCCGCAGGCTTCGGCGATAATCTCTGCTGTGCGGCGGGTTCGTCCCAGATCGCTGGTAATAATATGGGTGATCCCCAGCGTTCTGGCGCGCTCGCCAACCTGCCAGGCCTGGCGCTCACCGTGTGCGGTCAGCGGGCTATCGGACTGACCCTGAATACGTCGCTCGGCGTTCCACTGCGTTTCACCGTGGCGAACAAGGTATACCTGTAACATGCTTTTTTTCCGTTCTGGACTCGTTATCAACCGGGTTTGGGCATTACCGCCTGCCCTGAGGGTGATTTAGAGTATACTGCGATGACGTTAGTTTATTCTGAGTTGTTTTGATTATGCACCATGTTGTCTCAGCGACCACTAATCCCGCCAAAATTCAGGCAATTCTGCAGGCTTTTAACGAGATTTTCGGCGAAGGATCCTGCCATATTGAGTCCGTCTCCGTCGAGAGCGGCGTGCCGGAACAGCCCTTCGGCAGCGAGGAAACGCGCGCTGGCGCACGAAATCGCGTCGCCAATGCGCGTCTTGTCCAACCCAGTGCCGATTTCTGGGTGGCCATTGAGGCCGGTATCGACGATGGCAGCACCTTTAGCTGGGTGGTCATTGAAAGCGCTGATCGGCGCGGAGAAGCGCGCTCAGCCACGCTGCCGTTACCTGAGGTTATTCTTGAGCAGGTTCGCGCTGGTGAAGCCCTGGGACCGGTCATGTCGCAGTATACCGGCATCGACCAGATCGGTCGTAAAGAGGGAGCGATTGGAGTTTTCACCGGTGGAAAATTAACCCGCAGCAGCGTTTACCATCAGGCGGTCGTGCTGGCGTTGAGCCCGTTTCATAACGCTATTTATCGCTAGCCAACAGCGTCTGTTCCAGCCACTGACGCAGTTCGGCCGGCGCTGATTTCAGGCTGTTCGACCCGCGGGTAATGGTCGCAATCCCGGCGCCGAGCTCATTTTTCAGTTCGCGCTGGCTCATCTCACCGCGCAGCAGCTCTTCAATAATGCGCACCCGGGTGCCCAGCGCTTCGCGCTCGTCGGGGGTCAGCATCAGCTGCAGCAATGGCAGATGCAGATCCTCAGCATAGGCCTGCTGTAACAGCGCCACAAAGCGCAGCCACTCCTGATGACGTTGTTCGGCAACGGCCGCGGAATAAGGAGATTGTTGGGTCATATCGCGCCACCATATTGAGACGGGCAGCTTACGCTGCCCGTCGAATGTACTCTTCAACGAGTACAAAGCATAACATACTTCCCGGCGATCAGTAACGCTGCCGCCACTCCGCATCGCTGAAGAGCTTATCCTGCTGCCCCATAAAGTAACGATAGTAGGCATCATAGGAGAGGACATTCTTCACGTAGCCGCGGGTTTCAGAGAACGGAATACTCTCGACAAACGCCACCGCATCGATCCGTCCGGCGCTGTTCCCCTGCCAGGTACGAACCCGGCCCGGCCCGGCGTTATAGGCCGCCGAGGCATAGATACGGTTATTGCCGAACTGCTGGTAGACATACTGCAGATAGCTGGTGCCGATGTTGATGTTGGTTTCCGGATCCAACAGCTGCGACGGGCCGCTGTAGCCGGGAATGCTGAACATGCTGACGGTATGCGTCGCGGTGCCCGGCATAATCTGCATCAGTCCGCTGGCGCCAACCGGCGAGCGCACTTTCGGGTTCCAGGCACTCTCCTGGCGGGCAATCGCCATCGCATAGCTCTGCGGGATATCTTTGCCACTGATGTAACGCGCGAACAGATCGTTATACGCCAGCGGGAAGCGCTCCTCCAGCTGATCCCACAGTTTGCCGGCGATCGTCGCCTGCACGCTCAGATCCCACCAGTGCTGATCAAAAGCGTAACGCGCCAGCTGCGCCTGCTGGGATTTGGTTCGGCTGGTGACGAGGTTCGCCCATTCGGTGCGCGCGGTGTTATCCATATTCCAGTACATCAGCTCGCGTACCCGCGCCATCTCCGGACCGGAAGCCAGCGCCGGATCGATCGTTCCCGAGGCTTTATCGATGCGGAAGGTATACTCCTCGCCAAGTCGCTGCGCAGCGACCATCGGATAGAAGCCTCGCTGTTGCATCAACGAGCGAAGGATCGCCTGCGCCTCCTCGTCCCTGCCGCGCTCCAGCAGCAGATCCGCTTGCCAGTAGCGCCATTCGTCTTTCTCTTTCGCCTCCATCGGCAGGCGCGCCAGCCAGGTGTTCAGGCCATGGCGATCGCCCGTTCCCAGCGCCATCCGCACGCGCCGCTCCACCAGCGGCGTGGACTGTGAGCGCATAATCGCGTCATCGCGCCAGATAGCCTGCTCTTCGGTTACATCGGTACCCATCAGGCGCCAGGCGACAATATCACGTAGCTCCTGAGTTTGATCCTCGTTGAGCTGCTGAGCCTGCACCAGCGAAGGGATCATCAGGCGGGCATTTTCCACATCCTGACGGGCGACGCTGGCGAAGGCGACGGCGGCCATCTGGCGGGTAAAGTCCGTCGCCCCGGTGGTGCGGGCGAAGGTCAGAACGCTGTTTGGATCGTTAGCCAGGGCGACGACGGCGGAAGCGATGCTCTGATAGTTGCCGGGCATTTGCTGAGCCAGCGATTTGACCAGCCCGATATTGCCGGCCTTCATCGCCAGGCGGATCCGTTCGAGATAGGCCAGCGGATCCTGCTGTCCGGAGTCGCGCCAGGCGTTGAACAGCGGCTCACAGGCGCCAGGCTGGTTCTTGCCCGTCAGCCACAGGTCTTTCGCCCCGCTCCAGGCTTCCTGCGACTGCCCCACGCTCAGCTTGGCGTAGTAATAGTTGCACTGTGCCTCGGTGCTGGTCGGCTTATCGGGACTAAACGCCAGTAGGCCGCGCCAGTCGCTGCGCCGGGCCAGTTCATTCACGAAGCGCGAACGTAATGAACGCGCCGGGGGCAGCGTCGGATTGGCGTCAATAAAGTTTTTCACCACCAGTGCCGGCTGGTTCATCAGATCGTCGGTGATCTGCCGGTACTGCAAATAGGGGTACAGGGGATAGGTGCTTAACGTGGGCATCAGCTGGTCGACTACATCCATCTGCCGGTTATCCCACGCCTGCTTAATTTGTGCGTAGCGGTTGCGCTGTTCATCCAGTGAATCCGCATGCGCCAGCTGACTCAACGTCAACAGACCAACGCTGGCAGCCAAAAGACGCCACGCCATTTTTTTGGCTTTTTCCACAAGCTCTTCCTCTTTCCGGTGCATTTTCGCAGCATCGTGCCGCTTAAAAGCCCCCGCCGGTTCGGCAGGCAGCTTTACTTATGCTAATCAGACAACGCTAAACGCGCCATGTCCTGGACATTTTTTTACGCTTCTGTGAATCCTGTCGCCTCGCTGGGATTAGCGCGCGAAAAAGGCTACACTTCGGCTTTGAACTATCTATCAAAATAGAAAGAGGCGAAGTCCAACGTGGCTCAATTCGTTTATACCATGCATCGTGTCGGCAAAGTGGTTCCGCCGAAACGTCATATTTTGAAAAATATCTCCCTCAGCTTCTTCCCTGGCGCGAAAATCGGTGTGCTCGGTCTGAACGGCGCCGGTAAGTCCACCCTGCTGCGCATCATGGCCGGTATCGACACCGAGATCGAAGGTGAAGCGCGTCCGCAGCCTGGTATCAAAATCGGCTACCTGCCGCAGGAGCCGCAGCTCAACCCGGAGCACACCGTGCGCGAGTCCGTTGAAGAAGCGGTCGCCGAAGTGGTTAACGCGCTGAAGGGTCTGGACGAAGTGTATGCCAAATACGCCGAGCCGGATGCGGACTTCGATAAGCTTGCCGCCCAGCAAGGCAAGTTCGAAGAGATTATCCAGGCGCACGACGGCCACAACCTGAACGTGCAGCTGGAGCGCGCGGCCGATGCCCTGCGCCTGCCGGACTGGGATGCGAAAATCGCGAATCTTTCCGGTGGTGAACGCCGCCGCGTCGCGCTGTGCCGCCTGCTGCTGGAAAAACCAGATATGCTGCTGCTCGACGAACCGACTAACCACCTGGACGCCGAGTCCGTCGCCTGGCTGGAACGCTTCCTGCACGATTTCGAAGGCACCGTGGTGGCGATTACCCACGACCGTTACTTCCTCGATAACGTCGCCGGCTGGATCCTCGAACTTGACCGCGGCGAAGGTATTCCGTGGGAAGGCAACTACTCCTCCTGGCTGGAGCAGAAAGATCAGCGTCTGGCGCAGGAAGCTTCTCAGGAAGCGGCGCGTCGTAAATCCATCGAGAAAGAGCTCGAGTGGGTTCGCCAGGGCGCGAAAGGCCGTCAGTCCAAGGGCAAAGCCCGTCTGGCGCGCTTTGAAGAGCTTAACAACGTCGAATACCAGAAACGCAACGAGACTAACGAACTGTTCATTCCGCCAGGCGCGCGTCTGGGCGATAAAGTTCTGGAAGTCAGCCATCTGCGCAAATCCTACGGCGACCGCGTGCTGATTGACGATCTGAGCTTCTCGGTACCGAAAGGCGCTATCGTCGGCATCATCGGTCCGAACGGCGCGGGTAAATCCACCCTGTTCCGTATGATGTCCGGCCAGGAGCAGCCAGATTCCGGCACCATCACCTTGGGTGAAACCGTTAAGCTGGCCTCCGTCGATCAGTTCCGCGACGCGATGGACAACAGCAAGACCGTGTGGGAAGAAGTATCCGGCGGCCTGGATATCATGAAGATCGGCAACACCGAGATGCCGAGCCGCGCCTACGTGGGCCGCTTTAACTTCAAAGGCGTCGATCAGGGCAAACGCGTTGGCGAGCTGTCCGGCGGTGAGCGTGGTCGTCTGCACCTGGCGAAACTGCTGCAGGTCGGCGGTAACGTCCTGCTGCTCGATGAACCGACCAACGACCTGGATATCGAAACCCTGCGCGCGCTGGAAAACGCCCTGCTGGAGTTCCCGGGCTGCGCGATGGTTATCTCGCACGACCGCTGGTTCCTTGACCGTATTGCCACCCACATTCTGGATTACCAGGATGAAGGTAAGGTTGAGTTCTTCGAAGGTAACTTTACCGAATACGAAGAGTATAAGAAACGCACCCTCGGCGCCGACGCGCTGGAGCCGAAGCGAATCAAGTACAAGCGTATCGCGAAATAAAACGCAAAAAGGCAACTTCGGTTGCCTTTTTTAGGGTTTGCTCCCTCTCCCACCGGGAGAGGGTTGGGGTGAGGGCAAGGTAAATGCAAAAAGGCAACGCAAGTTGCCTTTTTTAGGGTTTGATCCCTCTCCCACCGGGAGAGGGTTGGGGTGAGGGCAACAGCCCGCAGAGGACCTACCCCTGCTCGCCCATCAGCTGCTTCACCAGCTCAACGCAGCGCAGGAACCGGGCATCGTAGTCCGACTCCTTAACATGGACGAATTCGATCTCGTTCTCTTTCAGCAGCGACACCAGCAGCGACTGAAACTCTTTACGATCCACCGAGCTCCCAAGGCTGCGTAACCCATCGGCCACCCACGGGGTATTGTTCTCCAGCAGGATCACCAGGTCGAAACGGTATTCATCAATCAGCGCCTGCACGAACGGGTGCTCACGCCCCTCGTACTTCAGGCAGAAGGCCTGAGTGCTGACGAAGTCGGTATCGATAAACGCCACCTTGTTGGCGTATTTCACTGCAAAATCAATATACTGCGCATGTCCGAGGGCAATTTTATCGTAATCCGAATACTGGAGCGCCATCTCATCGCCGCCGAGATGTGAAAAGACATAATCCCGGCCATATTCCCAGGCGCTGGTGGTATTGAAGATATTGGCGAGCTTATTGACCAGCGTCGATTTACCGCTCGACTCGCCGCCGAGGATCGCCACCGTCCGCACAAAGAACGGTTTCACTTCCGTCGGAATATATTCCCAGTAGCGGAACGGGTTCTCGCGGATCTGCCCGCCGCTAATATTCATAAAGGTCCGCTTAGGATCGATAAGCACCGTCTCGATCCCCAGATGCTCAAGGTACTGCGGCGCATCGGCCTCTTCCGAGGTATAGATCCGGTTCGGCTCGATCCCTTTTTCACTCATAAAAGCGCGGATCCCATGGCTCCAGACGTCCCAGCCATGCGGATAGGGCTCCATCCCCTCTTCATTGAAGGCGTGGATGCGAATATTCTTCTGATATTTAAAGGTCTGCAGCAGCCAGCGCAGGCGGTCAGGCACCGTCGGCTGCTGCGACATGGCGCTCTCTTCAAACAGCTCGCGGTCGCGGGTATCGTCATAGCCCATGATGATATGCAGCTCATCGACCTGGCTACAGGCGCGCTGTATCAGATAGATATGCCCGGTATGCAGCGGGTAAAACTTACCAAACACCACCCCGACGCTTTTCTGCCGGCGGGGAAACTCCAGCCCGAGGAAACGATGCAGCGCTTCAAGCTTCTGCGCGCTCGGGCTTTTGATTTTGGCATTCAGCAGCTGGCTGAGATACCCCTTGGTCATTCCGCTGGCTTCCGCCACCTGCTGCAGGGTACAGCCTTTCTGCTTAATGGCGCTTTTTAAATAGTCAAATGACGACATCGCTAATCTCCTTTTAACTTATTATAAGTCGTCAAAAACGCTTAGCGCGTCTGAAAGCTTTTTCACACCAAAGATTTGCATGCCTTCCGGTACTTTTTTCGGCACATTGGCCGCCGGGACGATGGCGCGGCGGAAACCATGCTTCGCCGCTTCGGATATACGCTCCTGACCGCTCGGCACCGGGCGAATTTCCCCGGCCAGCCCGACTTCGCCAAAGACCACCAGATCCTGCGGCAGCGGGCGATCGCGCAGGCTGGAAACCATCGCCAGCAGCAGCGCCAGGTCAGCGCTGGTTTCGGTGACCTTCACCCCGCCAACCACGTTGACGAAGACGTCCTGATCGGCCATCTGCAGGCCGCCGTGACGATGCAGCACCGCCAGCAGGATCGCCAGACGGTTCTGTTCCAGCCCCACCGCCACGCGGCGCGGGTTGGACATCATCGAGTGATCCACCAGCGCCTGGATCTCCACCAGCAGCGGGCGGGTCCCTTCCCAGACCACCATCACCGAACTGCCGGAGGTGATTTCATCTCCCCGGCTAAGGAAGATAGCGGAGGGGTTGCTTACTTCGCGCAGGCCCTGCTCGGTCATGGCGAAAACGCCGAGTTCATTGACCGCGCCAAAGCGGTTTTTGTGGCTGCGCAGGGTGCGGAAACGGGAATCGGCATCGCCGTCCAGCAGCACCGAGCAGTCGATACAGTGCTCCAGCACCTTCGGACCGGCCAGCGAGCCATCTTTGGTGACGTGGCCGACCATCACAATCGCCACGCCGCGAGTTTTAGCAAAGCGCGTCAAATAAGCCGCGGTTTCACGTACCTGGGCGACACTGCCCGGCGACGACTGCACGTCGGCCATATGCATCACCTGGATGGAGTCGATCACCATCAGCTGCGGCTTTTCTTCATCGGCGATCTGACAGATCTGCTCAATGCTGGTTTCCGAGAGCATGTTCAGGTTGGCCGTCGGCAACCCGAGACGATGGGCGCGCATCGCCACCTGTTGCAGGGACTCCTCCCCGGTGACGTACAGGGTTTTCATCCCCTCCGCAAGTTTGCAGAGGGTTTGCAGCAGCAGCGTCGATTTCCCGGCGCCGGGGTTGCCGCCAATCAGGATCGCGCTGCCCGGCACTACGCCGCCGCCCAGCACGCGGTCAAACTCTTTAAAGCCGGTGGAGAAACGCGGCAGCGCCTCCAGGCTGATATCTGACAGCTTCTGCACCTTCGACACGCCGGCGTTACCGGCATAGCCTGAAAGACGCTCGTTTCTCGCCACCTGCGGCGACGCGGCGATGCGCATCTCGGTGATGGTGTTCCAGGCATGGCAGGCGCTGCACTGCCCCTGCCAGCGCGGATAATCCGCACCACATTCATTACAGACAAATGCGCGTTTTGGAGCTTTCGCCACGTTTACCTCTTACTTTTGGTTCATGCTGCCCGAGAGAATACAGAATACCCCCATCAGGTCAGCGTGGCGGATAGTCACTTCCGCCTGTTCATTCACTTTAGGCTTCGCGTGATAGGCGATGCCGAGGCCTGCCGCCTTAATCATCGGCAGGTCGTTGGCGCCATCACCGATAGCCACAGTTTGCGCCGTTGGGATCTCATACTTTTCCGCCAGCTTGCGCAGCGTATTGGCTTTATATTTCGCATCGACGATATCGCCGAGCACGTTGCCGGTGAGCTTGCCGTCGCGGATCTCCAGCTCATTGGCGAACACCGCGTCGAGATGCAGCTTGTCGCGCAGGTACTCCGCAAAGAAGGTGAAGCCGCCGGAGGCGATCGCCACTTTCCAGCCTAACGTTTCCAGCTTGAGCACCAGCTGCGCCAGGCCCGGCATCAGCGGCAGCGCGTCGCGCACCTGCAGCAAAATACTGGCATCCGCATCTTTCAGTGTCGCCACGCGCTGGCGCAGGCTGGCGGTGAAGTCCAGCTCCCCACGCATCGCCCGCTCGGTCACTTCCGAGACCAGCTCGCCGGTGCCGGCCAGTTTCGCAATCTCATCGATGCATTCGATCTGGATCGCCGTGGAGTCCATGTCCATCACCAGCAGGCCCGGGGTGCGCAGATGGGGGATTTTACCCAATGGCGCGACGTCCAGCCCCGCCTCATGCGCCAGTCGCGTCGCACGGGGAGTCAGCGAACCGGCCAGGCGGATCACCTGGTAATCCTCGACCACCCAGGAGGCAACGATCACTAACGCGGCGCCCAGCTCGCGCTGCCAGTCCGTCAGACGGCGCTTATTCAGCCCACGCCCGTACAGCAGCCAGCCGCTGCGCCCGGCGTGATAATCCAGCGGCATGACCTCATCGCCGCTCAGGGAAAGCGGCAACCCAGGCCACAGGGAAACGTCTTCAGGCAGGTCGCACCAGGTCAAACTGTTAGGCATTACGGCTCCACATCTCTTCATTCAGGCGAGGAAAATAACGCATGAGGCTACCTTGTAACCAGCGCTTCTGGCAACATTAAGCTGCAAATTTTCAAAGGTGGAATATGGTTCGCGCAAAACTGAAATTCCGGCTGCATCGTGCGGTCATTGTCCTTATCTGTCTGGCGCTGCTCGTCGCACTGATGCAGGGCGCCTCGTGGTTCAGTCAGAACAGTCAGAAACAACGCAATCCGCAGCTGGAAGAGCTGGCCCGCACGCTGGCGCAGCAGGTGGTACTGAATCTCGTGCCGCTGATGCGCAGCGAAACACCGGACGAGAAGCGCATTAATCAACTGTTGACGCAGCTGACCCATAACAGCCGCGTACTGGACGCCGGCGTGTATGACGAACAGGGCGACCTGGTGGCACGCTCTGGCGAAAGCGTCGAGGTTCGCGACCGGCTGGCGCTGGATGGCAAAAAAGCCGGCGGCTACTTCAACCAGCAGATTGTCGAGCCGGTTCCGGGAAAAAACGGCCCGCTGGGCTACCTGCGTCTGACCCTCGATACTCATACCCTGGCGACCGAGGCGAAGCAGGTGGATAATACCACCAATATATTACGCCTGATGCTGTTACTGTCCCTGGCTATCGGCGTGGTGCTAACCCGCACGCTGCTGCAGGGCAAACGCACCCGCTGGCAGCAATCGCCCTTCCTGCTCACCGCCAACAAGCCGGTTGAGGATGAAGACGATGAAAAGAAAGGAAATCTATAATGTCCACATTGCGCCTCCTGCTCTCTGACTCTTACGACCCGTGGTTCAACCTGGCGGTCGAGGAGTGTATTTTCCGCCAGATGCCCGCCACCCAGCGGGTGCTGTTCCTGTGGCGCAATGCCGATACCGTGGTCATCGGCCGCGCGCAGAATCCGTGGAAGGAGTGTAATACTCGCCGCATGGAGGAAGATCACGTGCGGCTGGCCCGTCGCAGCAGCGGCGGCGGCGCAGTGTTCCACGACCTCGGCAATACCTGCTTTACCTTTATGGCAGGCAAACCGGAGTACGACAAAACCGTCTCCACCGCTATCGTGCTGGCGGCGCTCAATTCACTCGGCGTAACCGCCGAAGCCTCCGGGCGCAACGATCTGGTGGTCAAAACCGACAGCGGCGATCGCAAGGTGTCTGGTTCCGCCTATCGTGAGACCATAGACCGCGGTTTCCATCACGGCACCCTGCTGCTGAATGCCGATTTAAGTCGCCTCGCTAACTACCTTAACCCGGACCAGAAAAAGCTACAGGCCAAAGGCATTACCTCGGTGCGCGGTCGCGTGGCGAACCTGGTTGAGCTGCTGCCGGGCATTACCCATCAGCACATTTGCGAGGCGATTCAGGAGGCGTTCTTCAGCCATTACGGCGAACGGGTGGACGCCGAGGTGATCTCCCCGGACAACACGCCGGACCTGCCGAATTTTGCCGAGACCTTCGCCCGCCAGAGCAGCTGGGAGTGGAACTTCGGCCAGGCGCCGGCCTTCTCTCATCTGCTGGACGAGCGCTTTCGCTGGGGCGGCGTTGAGCTGCATTTTGACGTCGAGAAAGGCCATATCACCCGCACGCAAGCCTTTACCGATAGCCTGAACCCGGCGCCGCTGGAGGCCCTGGCGGCACGCTTAGTTGGCTGTCAGTATCGGGCGGAAGTCTTGCTGCAGCAGTGTGAGGCGCTGGTCGGCGATTTCCCGGAGCAGGAAGCGGAACTCAAAGAACTGTCGGCGTGGATGGCCGGCGCGGTGCGCTAATAAAAAAGCCCGCTGCGCTTAGCGGGCCTGGAAAACCGTAGGCCGGGTCAGGCGAAGCCGCCACCCGGCACAACAGGTCTTATTCTTTATCGCCCAGCAGTACCGATTCCAGCGCGATTTTGATCATATCGTTGAAGGTCGTCTGACGCTCAGCGGCAGTGGTCTGCTCGTGGGTACGGATGTGGTCGGAGACGGTGCAGATGGTCAGCGCTTTCGCGCCGAACTCCGCCGCCACGCCGTAGATCCCGGCCGCTTCCATTTCCACGCCCAGGATGCCGTATTTTTCCATCACGTCGAACATGGACGGATCTGGCGTGTAGAACAGGTCAGCGGAGAAGATGTTGCCCACGCGCGCGTCAACGCCCAGCGCTTTCGCCGCGTCTACCGCGTTACGCACCATGCCGAAATCGGCAATCGCCGCGAAATCATGGTCTTTGAAACGCAGACGGTTCACTTTAGAGTCGGTACACGCGCCCATGCCGATCACCACGTCACGCAGTTTGACATCTTCACGCACCGCGCCGCAGGAGCCCACGCGGATGATTTTCTTCACGCCGAAATCGGTGATCAGCTCTTTGGTGTAGATTGAGCAGGACGGGATACCCATCCCGTGGCCCATCACGGAGATTTTGCGGCCTTTATAAGTACCGGTGAAGCCCAGCATGCCGCGCACGTTGTTCACTTCACGAACGTCTTCAAGGAAGGTTTCTGCAATGTGCTTCGCGCGCAGCGGGTCGCCCGGCATCAAAACGACGTCAGCGAAATCGCCCATTTCTGCGTTAATGTGAGGAGTTGCCATCTTCAGTTCCTTTTACATTGTTGTTTTTGCCGGGTGGCGGCTACGCCTTACCCGGCCTACAAATCGTAGGCCCGGATCGCTGTGCGCCACCGGGCAATGACCTCAGAACATGGCTTTGCCATATTCCATGTCAGACGTACCAAAGTATTTCGCAATAGTCTGGCCGATGTCCGCGAAGGTTTCACGGTGACCGAGCGAACCCGGTTTCACTTTCGGGCCGTACACCAGCACCGGAATATGCTCGCGGGTATGGTCGGTACCGGTCCAGGTCGGGTCACAGCCATGGTCGGCGGTGAGGATCAGAATGTCGTCCTCGCCAACCAGCTCCATCAGCTCCGGCAGACGGCGGTCGAACAGCTCCAGACCCGCCGCGTAGCCGGCGACATCGCGACGGTGGCCCCAGGAGGAGTCAAAGTCGACGAAGTTAGTGAAGACGATGGTCTCGTCGCCCGCTTCCTTCATCTCTTTGATGGTCGCGTCGAACAGCGCGTCCAGCCCGGTGGCTTTCACTTTCTTAGTGATGCCGCAGTTGGCGTAGATGTCGGCGATTTTACCCACGGACACCACGTGGCCGTTCTTCTCGTCAACCAGCTTCTGCAGCACGGTCGGCGCCGGCGGTTCGACCGCCAGATCGTGACGGTTGCCGGTACGCTGGAAGTTACCGGCTTTGTCGCCGATAAACGGACGGGCGATGACGCGGCCAATGTTATAGCCGCCTTCGGTCAGCTCTTCACGCGCGATTTCGCACAGCTCATACAGCTTGTCGAGGCCAAAGGTCTCTTCGTGACAGGCGATCTGGAACACCGAGTCAGCGGAGGTATAGAAGATCGGTTTCCCGGTTTTCATATGTTCTTCGCCGAGCTGATCGAGGATCACCGTCCCGGAGGAGTGGCAGTTGCCGAGGTAGCCCGGCAGGTTCGCACGCTTCACCAGCTTATCCAGCAGCTCCTGCGGGAAGCTGTTTTCATGGTCGCTAAAGTAGCCCCAGTCAAACAGCACCGGCACGCCGGCGATCTCCCAGTGGCCTGACGGCGTATCTTTACCAGAAGAGAGTTCATGCGCCCAGGCATAGGCACCAATCACTTCGGCATTGCCATCCATTCCGGCGGCAATTTTACCGGTAGAACCTTCATGCGCTTTCACCAGACCCAGACGGGTCAGGTTCGGTAAATTCAGCGGGCCTTTGCGGCCATTGTCAGCCTCGCCTTTGGCGCAGGCTTCCGCAATGTGGCCCATCGTATCGGCGCCGACGTCGCCAAAGCGGTCTGCGTCTTCCGTTGCACCAATCCCAAAGGAGTCCAGCACCATGATAAATGCACGTTTCATCTTGTTCTCCATACATCTTGCGCTGCAAAAAAGCGATCAGATCAGTATATCGCTATTCAGTGATGCGGCGATAGACTGTCGGTGTAATTTCCGGGGCTTTATCGTCCAGTTTAATGGCCGCTTTGACCGCTTTCGCGGCCTCCTGCCAACTGTTCTCGTCTTTGGCATGGATCACCGCCAGCGGACGCTGTCCGTCAACGTGGTCACCCAGACGCGCCATATCGGTAAAGCCAACGCTATAGTCAATGGTATCTGATGCCTGGCGGCGGCCGCCGCCCATAGAAACCACTGCCATTCCCAGCGCGCGAGTATCCATCGCGCTGATAAAACCTTCGGTATCAGCATAGACCGCTTTGCTCAGCATCGCCGTCGGCAGATAATGATCATAATTCTCGACAAAGTCGGTCGGCCCTTTCTGCGCCGCGACCATGCGGCCAAAGACTTCCGCCGCTTTACCGTTATCCAGCACCGCCTGCAGCTTCGCGCGCGCCTCGGCGTCATCCGCCGCCAGCTTGCCGGAGATCAGCATTTCCACACACAGCGCCATCGTCACGTCGAACAGGCGTGGGTTGCGATATTCGCCGGTCAGGAACTGCACCGCTTCGCGAACTTCAACGGCGTTGCCGGCGCTGGATGCCAGCACCTGATTCATATCGGTCAGCAGCGCGGTGGTACGCACGCCGGCGCCGTTGGCAACACCCACGATCGCTTCGGCCAGCGCGGCAGAGAGTTCATAAGTCGGCATAAAGGCGCCGCTGCCGACTTTGACGTCCATCACCAGCGCGTCCAGCCCTTCCGCCAGTTTCTTGGCCAGAATCGAGGCGGTAATCAGCGGGATGGAGTCCACCGTCGCGGTAATATCGCGGGTGGCATAGAAACGTTTGTCAGCCGGCGCGAGCGAGTTGGTCTGCCCGATAATCGCCACGCCGACATCTTTAATAATTTCGCGGAAACGCGCGTCGTCCGGGAAGATATCAAAACCCGGGATCGCTTCCAGTTTATCCAGCGTACCGCCGGTATGGCCGAGACCACGCCCGGAGATCATCGGTACGTAACCGCCGCAGGCGGCCACCATTGGCCCCAACATCAGCGAGGTCACGTCACCCACGCCGCCGGTGGAGTGTTTATCGACGATCGGGCCGTTGAGGTTAAGGCTTTTCCAGTTGAGAACGGTGCCGGAATCCCGCATCGCCATGGTCAGCGAAACACGCTCCGGCATGGACATATCGTGGAAGAAAATGGTCATCGCCAGCGCGGCGATCTGCCCTTCTGAGATAGTATTGTCGCGGATGCCGTTGATGAAAAAGCGGATCTCTTCATCGCTTAATGCATGACCATCACGTTTTTTACGAATAATTTCTTGTGCGAGAAACACGGTAACCTCCCAAAGAGAATAAATTGCCGGATGACGGCGCGAGCGCCTTATCCGGCCTACAGGCATCCATTCGTAGGCCGGATAAGCGCAGCGCCATCCGGCAAATCAAGGGATTAGTAGCTGCTGGCGCTCTTGCCGTCGCCGTGACCCAGCGCTTTCAACAGGCTAGCCAGCAGGCTGGATGCGCCAAAACGATAGTGACGAGAATCGGCCCAGTCGGCGCCGAACAGTTCATCAGCGATCGCCAGGAACTGCTGCGCATCTTCCGCGCTGCGTACGCCGCCGGCAGGCTTGAAGCCAACGGTTTTCTCAACGCCCATATCGCGGATCACTTCCATCATGATGCGCGCGCTTTCCGGCGTCGCATTCACCGGCACTTTACCGGTCGAAGTCTTGATAAAGTCAGCGCCTGCCTTGATAGAGATTTCAGACGCTTTGCGGATCAGCGCTTCTTCTTTCAGCTCACCGGTTTCGATGATCACTTTCAGCAGCACGTTGGCCGCCGCGCAGGCCTCTTTACAGGCTTTCACCAGCTCGAAACCGACCTGCTCGTTGCCGGCGATCAGCGCGCGGTACGGGAAGACCACGTCCACTTCATCGGCACCGTAAGCGATCGCTGCGCGGGTTTCCGCCAGCGCAATGTCGATATCGTCATTACCGTGCGGGAAGTTGGTGACCGTGGCGATGCGAATATCCGGCGTTCCTTGCTCGTTCAGCGTTTTACGGGCAATCGGGATGAAGCGCGGGTAGATACACACCGCCGCAGTGTTACCCACCGGGGTTTTCGCCTGATGACACAGGGCAATGACTTTCTCATTGGTGTCGTCGTCATTCAGGGTGGTCAGGTCCATCAGTTTTAACGCGCGCAGGCTGCTTGCTTTTAAATCAGTCATTTCATACTCCGCCGGCGTCATGCCGGATCAATAGTTTGTTCACCTTGCGAGTCTGTTACTATTGTAACATCCACTCGCTGTTACACTTCGACATTCATCACAGTTAATGAAAACTACTTACTAATTTGCATTACTGTGATGTGATGTGAGTCACAATTAATCATCCATCATCGCGACGCTTACCTTTACGTCCTGTTTAAGCATAACCGGCAAAGCGCAGTGAGTGATGATGTTATTATTCTAACATACCCTACTAAGGTTTCTCGACTCCATGGCGCACAATTTGTGCACATCGTCGCCATAAACAACAGTTTATTATTGAGATATAAAGAATTTTAGATGGACAATAAAATGATGGAATTATCACAGCAGGCCAAAATCGAGGCCTGCTTCGTCTCAGGCGGAAAAGGAGAGGCTTAGCCCGCGAGCGCGGAAAAGAGGCTTTTTGTATTCGCCAACACCGCGGCTTCAATCGTCGGTGCCGGTTCCGCGCGCAGTTCACATAGCGCGTCAAATACGCGCGCCACCTGTTCAGGGCGGTTGGGCTGACCCTGAAAACCATTCAGCGGCATATCCGGCGCATCGGTCTCCAGCAGCAGCGCGGAAAGCGGCAGACGCGCCATCACTTCGCGGGTTTTGCTGGCGCGCGGATAGGTAATAGTGCCGCCAACGCCAATCTTATAGCCGAGCTGAACGAAGCGCTCGGCCTGCTGTAGGCTGCCGGCGAAGCCATGTACCACGCCGGTGCGCGGCAGGGCATGTTTTTTCAGCAGCATCGCCAGCTTATCGTGGGTACGTCGGGAGTGGAGGATCACCGGCAGATCGTAACGCTTCGCCAGCCTCAGTTGCTCCTCCAGCAGCGCTTGCTGGCGGTCAAACTGCGGATCGTCGCGATAGAGATCGAGGCCAATCTCCCCCACCGCCACCAGTTTTGGCGGACGCAGGGACAGACACCTCTCCAGCTGCGCCAACCCCTCATCGGCATGCTGCTCAATGACGATCGGATGCATGCCCAGCGCGGCGTACAGCGCCTCATGCTGCGCCGCCAGCGCCAGCACCCGGTTAAAACGCGCAGCGGAGATGGCCGGGACAATGATCTGCCCGACACCGGCCTGGGCCGCGCGCGCCAGGCTGGCGGTTTCATCCTCGGCGAAGGGAGGAAAATCGAAGTGGCAGTGGGTATCGATAAAACGGTGGCTCATGCCAGATCCTCATGATCAAAGCTGGCGTCATTCGCCTGCGGTGCAGGAATGACAGTCGCCTGAGGCGCTTCATTGGCCACCGGTACGGGCGGCACCACCACCGGCGCAGCCCGGGCAATACGCGGCGCATGGCGCAGCAGCGGCGGCTGGTCGGCCAGCAGTTTACCCACCGTCGCCAGGAAATAGCGGCCACACTGACGTCCGGTTTTGTAGTCCTCCAGCAGCGCCGGCAGTCGACTGCCAAGCGCCATACTGCGCAATGGCCGCTGCGGGTAGATTTCGAAGATCCGCAGCTTACCGGGCGGCTTCTCGATGAACTGCTGGATAGCGCGGTAAGTGTTTTCGTGGTGGTGCACCAGATTGACCAGCGACTGCAGGCTGCTCTCCCCCAGCCAGCGCTCCATCCGCTTAAACCACTGCGGGGTATAAAACATCTGCGAGGGGACGGTACGGATCACCACGATGGTCTGCGCGCCGCGGCGGGCCGCCTCCTGCACCGGGATCGCATCGCTGACGCCGCCGTCAAGGTAGCTGACGCCGTCGAGCAACACGCCGCTGCGATAAAAGCCGGGGATGGCGCTGGAGGCGCGGATCAGGTCCAGCCAGGTTTGCGGCGTCGGCGAAAAATAGCTGGCAGAGTAATCGTCACCGCGGCAGGCGCACAGCCACAGCTCTTTCCCCAACGCGAACTGCGCTTCAGCATAATTCATGGCCAGCGGCATCTGCTGCGAAGTGGCCTCCACCAGCCAGTCGAGATCGATAAGGTTGCCGCCGCGCACAAAGCGCATCGGATCGAAAAACTGGCGTGAGGTGGTGTAGCGGGTGATAACTTTGCGGGCATAGCCTTGCTGATTACACATGTAGGCGGAGAGGTTTTGCGCGCCGGCGGAGGTCCCCAACATCAGATCAAAGGGGTTAAATCCGGCGCGCATAAATTCGTCCAGCACCCCGGCAGTAAAAATCCCTCGCTGTCCCCCGCCTTCGCATACCAGCGCCAGCTTACCTGGTCGGAAGGGTTTAACCGCCAGCGGGGCGATATTGCCCAGCGTGACGGGAATGCGTTGCCCCACCCTGCTTTCCTGTTCGATTGGTCTTCTCCTGACAAGGTAACGCAATTTGCCCATCGCTTAAACCGCGAAAGCCAGTCCGCAGGACTGGCTTTGTGTAAGATGACGTGTCAGTAAAAATGCTCAGGCTTCAGCATCGCCCGCATCGCGGGCCACCTAAGGACGTCTGCGTCCTGTAAACAGGCTCACCAGGAACAGGATAATCCCGACGACAAAGACGATTTTCGCGGCGCCAGCGGCAGTACCCGCCAGACCACCAAAGCCCAGGGCCGCAGCAATTAATGCAATGACCAGAAAAATAATTCCCCATCGAAACATACTTTTCTCCTTACCATAATGGACGGTGAACAGCGGTTTGCGCACCCTTTCTGTATAGCTCATCGCTCAGAGGATGCTGCTATTCGTTCGGCAACCTTGGCCAGACAACACTTTTGTTAATAACTCGATTTACTTAACGCTAAGATCGTTGCGGACGCTTTTCACGCCGGAGACCGCTTTCGCAATCTCTGCCGCACGCTCCGCCTGCGCCGCGGAAGCCACCGTACCGGTCAGATGCACCGCACCGGCGTTGGTTTCGACTTTCACATTGCGCGAAGGGACAATGTCATCCGCCAGCAGCTTGGCTTTCACTTCGCTGGTAATGGCGGTATCCCCGGCATAGCCTTTCAGCGTCGCCGTCTCGCTCGATGATTTATGATGGACCGTCAGCTTGTCGTTAACGTGCGAGACGCCTTCGACCCCTTTCGCTACGCTCAGTGCCTGACTTTTCTGTTCAGTACTGGTGACGTCGCCGCTGAGGGTGACCACTTTATTCTCTGTTTTCACCGAAATATCGCCGGAGTTAATATCTTTATGGTCGATCAACGCCGCTTTTACCCGCGCGGTAATGGTGCTGTCATCCATAAAATCGCCGACTTTATTAATCGAATTGTCTACCGCCTCTCCCGCATTGCTGGCAGCCGACTTCGCACTGTCTACCGTTGTTTTTTCCGTCTCTGCCGAGGCGTTCAACGCGGCTAAGCCTAAGAAGAGCGCCAGCAACATATTGGCATTCTTTAGTCTGGTCATCGTGATGTCCTCGTTTTTTCACCAGCGCTGGCGTCTGAAAGCAGTGAATTACGCCAGCATTTTTAAAATCACGAATTAAATATAGTAGACAGACGAAGGGGTTGCGGATGATATGGACAAAAAACAGACGAATTAGCGGTGTTTTAAGAACTTTCCAGAAGGAGGGAAACGCGAGCTTGGAAAGAAAAAAGCGCGGGCTATGCCGCGCTTCATCAGGGATTAGTGCTCGCGCGTTTTGCGGAACACCACGTCAGGATAACGCTCCTGCGTCAGGTTCAGGTTGACCATTGTCGGGGCGATATAGGTCAGATTATCGCCGCCATCCAGCGCCAGCTGAACTTCGTTTTTACGTTTGAACTCTTCGAATTTCTTCACATCCGTGGATTCAACCCAGCGCGCGGTGGCCACGTTGACCGATTCGTAAATCGCTTCCACGTTGTATTCGCTTTTCAGACGCGCTACCACCACGTCAAACTGCAGCACACCAACGGCGCCGACGATCAGGTCGTTATTGGCGATCGGACGGAAGACCTGTACCGCGCCCTCTTCAGAGAGCTGAACCAGCCCTTTCAGCAGCTGTTTCTGCTTCAGCGGATCCTTCAGGCGAATACGACGGAACAGTTCCGGTGCGAAGTTCGGAATACCGGTGAACTTCATCATCTCGCCCTGGGTGAAGGTATCGCCAATCTGAATGGTGCCGTGGTTATGCAGGCCGATGATATCGCCCGGATACGCTTCTTCAACGTGAGAACGGTCGCCGGCCATAAAGGTCAGCGCGTCGGAAATCACGACGTCTTTACCGATACGCACCTGACGCAGCTTCATGCCTTTTTCATATTTGCCGGACACCACGCGCATGAAAGCCACACGGTCGCGATGTTTCGGGTCCATGTTGGCCTGAATTTTAAACACGAAGCCGGTAAATTTCTCTTCCGTGGCGGTGACTTCACGCGTGTCGGTGTTACGCGGCATCGGCGCCGGCGCCCACTCCACCAGGCCATCCAGCATATGGTCAACGCCGAAGTTACCTAACGCAGTCCCGAAGAACACCGGGGTGATTTCGCCCGCCAGGAACAGATCTTTATCGAACTCGTTTGACGCGCCCTGCACCAGCTCCAGCTCGTCGCGCAACTGCTGCGCCAGGTCTTCCCCCACCGCTGCGTCGAGTTCCGGGTTGTTGAGCCCCTTCACGATGCGCACTTCCTGAATGGTGTGGCCTTTACCGGTCTGATACAGGTAGGTTTCATCTTTGTAGAGATGATAAACGCCTTTGAACAGCTTGCCACAGCCGATAGGCCAGGTAATCGGCGCGCAGCCGATTTTCAGCTCATTCTCAACTTCATCCAGCAACTCCATCGGATCGCGGATATCACGGTCGAGTTTGTTCATAAAGGTGAGGATCGGCGTGTCGCGCAGACGGGTAACTTCCATCAGCTTACGGGTCCGGTCTTCAACGCCTTTCGCCGCGTCGATCACCATCAGACAGCAGTCAACCGCCGTCAGAGTACGGTAGGTATCTTCGGAGAAGTCTTCGTGCCCCGGCGTATCCAGCAGGTTCACCAGGCAGTCGTGATACGGGAACTGCATCACCGAGGTGGTGATTGAGATCCCACGCTGCTTTTCCATCTCCATCCAGTCGGACTTTGCATGCTGGCTGGAGCCACGGCCTTTTACGGTACCGGCGGTCTGAATCGCCTGTCCGAACAGCAGCACCTTTTCGGTGATGGTGGTCTTACCGGCATCCGGGTGAGAAATAATGGCAAAAGTGCGGCGTTTGGCCACCTCTTGCAGATAAGGAGACAACGTCATAATTAATCTTCTAAGTAAACGCAGCAACGGGCTGCGCATGTGGAATACGAAAAATTGCGGCTATTTTACCCATCAATGGGGGGGAGGCAATCAGTGTTTACACAGGAGCTGCTCCAGTTCGCTTAACGAGGTCACCGTCCAGTCGGGCTGCAGGTCTACCGGCAGCGTTTGCTGGTGCGCATTCAGCCAGCAGGTCGCCAGGCCGGCATTCACGCCGCCGCGGATATCCGACTCGGCGGTATCACCGACCATCAGTACTCGCGAGCGCGGTGGATTACCCGCCTGCGCCAGCGCGTAATCGAAGATGCGCGCATCCGGCTTGGCGACGCCGACTTCTTCAGAAATAATCAGTAAATCAAAGTGATCGCGTAAACCTGTGCGTTCCAGACGAGTCTGCTGCAGCGAGGTAAAACCGTTGGTGATGATGCCCATCCTGACCTTGCCCTGCAGCGCGTTGAGCAGCGAGACCGCCCCCGGCAGCGGGGCACAGATTTCCGCCATCGCATTCATAAACGCGTCGTTGAGCTCACCCGGCTTAACATTCAAACGTTCCGCCCAGCTGTCAAAGCGCTGGTGCTGCAGCTGCAGCGAGGTGATGACGCCGTTTTGATAATCCACCCACAGCGGCTTATTCACGGCCTGATAGTCCTGAAAATCTTCGGCGGTAAATGTCACGCTGTAGTCGAGAAACATCCGCTGTAAGCCGCTGAAAGAATCAAACGAAAACAACGTTTCATCGGCATCAAAGAAAATCCAGTCCCATTTCATCGTATCACCTTGTCTTACATACTGATTGGCAGAGCCATAATAATGGCGTCTTCGCGCCCGTCGACCGTCGGATAGTAGTTGCGGCGGATGGTCGCTTCGTTAAAACCCACGCTTTCATAGAGCGCAATGGCGGCAGCGTTGGAAGCGCGCACCTCCAGCCACAGCGTGACGACGCCGCGTTTTTCAACTTCATCAATAACATGTTCCAGCAGTTCCCGTCCCAGGCCACGGCGCTGGTATGCGGGGTCGACGGCGATGTTAAACAGCGTCGCTTCATCAAGGACAATCTGAGTAATGGCAAATGCCGCCATTTCCCCATCCACTGCCAGTTGGTAATTCAGATAACGTTCACCCTGATTGCTGGCGAAGGTCTGTTCGCTCCACGGGAAAGCGTGGGCGCGTTTTTCGATTTGCCAGGCGTTGGATAAATCAGCCGTGCTGAGGGTAGAAATCGTGTTCATGTGCGCAGATTTGTTGCCAGAGCGCCCTGCGAGCAGGCGCGCTGGTCTGAAGTTCATCAAAAGCGGGGGTGGACACCTGGGCGCCCGCCAGCGGCAGCGACGCCTCTGTGCCCAACCGCCAGCTGTTGCAACGGCTGTCCTGCGGCAGCATCGCCACCCGCTCGGGGGTAAGCTGCAGGACCTGATCTGGCGTCACGGCCAGCGCGCGTAATATGTCGCCAATCAGCGGCTCTGTCAGCGACGGCGGGGTTTCTGCCACCATCACCAGACGAATATGTTCAGGAAGCGAGATAGCGATTTCGCCCTGCAACGCCCCCGGTCGGCGCAGCGACCACTGGGTAATGCCCAGCTGCTGTAATTGCCAGTCTCGTCGGGATGTCATAGCGAAACACTCCTGGTAAACAAGCGCGCAATATAGCAAATCCGTCGTATCTGCGCCAACAAACTACTATAATCGGCGCCAGTCTTAATGAAGGAGTGTTTCATGTCCGCTTTTACCCCGGCAAGTGAAGTCTTGCTGCGCCACAGTGATGATTTCGAGTCCGCCCGCGTTCTGTTTGCCGGTGACCTGCAGGATGACCTGCCTGCGCGTCTGGATACCGCGGCCAGCCGCGCTCATACCCAACAGTTCCACCACTGGCAGGTGCTGAACCGTCAGATGGGTGACAACGTCCGTTTTAGCTTAGTGGCCGAGGCCGCCGACGTCGCCGATTGCGACACCCTGATCTACTACTGGCCGAAGAACAAACCCGAGGCGCAGTTCCAGCTGATGAACCTGCTCTCTCTGCTGCCGGTGGGAATCGATATTTTCGTCGTCGGGGAAAACCGTAGCGGCGTTCGCAGCGCAGAGCAAATGCTGGCCGAATATGCCCCGCTGAATAAAATCGACAGCGCCCGTCGCTGTGGCCTCTACCATGGTCGTCTGGAAAAGCAGCCGGCCTTCGACGCCGAAGCATTCTGGGGCGAGTATGCGCTGGATAATCTGACGATTAAAACGCTGCCTGGCGTGTTTAGTCGCGACGGTCTGGACGTCGGCAGTCAGCTGCTGCTGTCCACTCTCGAGCCGCATACCAAAGGGAAAGTGCTGGATGTCGGCTGCGGCGCGGGCGTGCTGGCCGCAGTGCTGGCCAGCCATTCGCCGAAGGTGCGTCTGACCCTGTGCGACGTCAGCGCCCCGGCGGTCGAAGCCAGCCGCGCGACGCTTGCCGCTAATGGTTTTGCAGGCGATGTGTTTGCCAGCAACGTCTTTTCGGAGGTCAATGGTCGCTTCGACATGATCATCTCCAACCCGCCATTCCATGATGGGCTGCAGACCAGCCTCGAAGCGGCCCAGGCGCTGATCCGCGGCGCGGTTCGCCATCTGAACAGCGGCGGCGAACTGCGCATTGTCGCCAACGCCTTCCTGCCGTATCCCCAGGTGCTGGATGAGACATTTGGCTTCCATGAAGTGATCGCCCAAACAGGACGGTTTAAGGTCTATCGCACCATCATGACCCGCCAGGCGAAAAAATAATCGTCTTCTGGCGCCAGCGGCCCACTTGCGGTGCCGCTGGCTCTTCTTCGCGGCAAACCCGCCCATTTTTGCAGCAATCGATACAACCTGCATAATTAACTATTGACGTGCCGCCGAAAACCACTAGAATGCGCCTCCGTGGTAACGATACTTTCATAGTATCGATGGTATGCGAAGGTGGCGGAATTGGTAGACGCGCTAGCTTCAGGTGTTAGTGTCCTTACGGACGTGGGGGTTCAAGTCCCCCCCCTCGCACCATAATCCACAAAGATATTGCTCGCACTGGGCGAAGGTGGCGGAATTGGTAGACGCGCTAGCTTCAGGTGTTAGTGTCCTTACGGACGTGGGGGTTCAAGTCCCCCCCCTCGCACCAATATTCTTTTCTCTTCCGGCATTATCCCCCCAGTTTAAAATCCAGAATCATCAGCATTATTCCACCAATCAATGCAACGCAAGATGGCAGCAGGATAAAATGGCGCAGTTGACGATGCCATATCATCGCTGCGGACATCAGCATGCCCACCGTGACCAGCGTCCGCCACACATCGGCCGAGACTCCGGCATACCCGAGAGCGGCAATCAGCACGCCGGGAACCACCACACCCCAACCACTCCCTAATGCCCGCTGCAACATGGTTTCACCTCTCAAAACGATAATGATAACCAATATCATATGATAACATTTATCATTTGTCATTTGCGATGTGCTTTGCGTCTTTTTCTTTACGTTCGCGGTAATGACATACATTCATGAAGGTGATAAATTAAGCGGATTATCGATATATATTAAATATTTTGCTTATTTTGCAAATAACCTTTTTTTGCACATTGTTATCAGACTCTTCATTTTTGGCTTTCATCATTTTGAAATTTAACGACTAATAATGATTCTTCCGATATGACTGCACAAACCTGGCGAGCACACTACGCACAAAAATATCAATATTCCTTACGGCTTTTTTTACTGCTTAATTTCATTTCCTCCTCTCTGTCGCTGGTCAGCCCACTATTTACGGTAGTTCGTTTTACGCTGCCCTGCGCCCTGATCGTGGCCTGCAGCGGGCTGTTGCTGCTCTGGCACTGGAAATGGCCGCAAGCGAAAATAAATATTCCGGCTATCTCGTTGTTATTTGGCATGCTCTGGGCATGGCACGTGGTGGCAAAAGCGATGCTATTGACACCGCCGCATTTTAACTATCTGGTAATCGCCCTATTAAGCATTCTGTTTATCGGCACCATCGCTTTTTCCAATAATATCACTGCCTTTACCCTTCACTCTTTACCGACTTTCCTTATCTGCCTGATAATGTCAGAGGGGGAACAATGGTTGCGCATGACCTACTGTTTTGTGCTGCCTATTGCCGGTATTACCCTGCAAAATATTATCCAGAAGCGCAACGATGCCTTCACGCAAGGATTAATGGATAAACTGATGCAGGAACGCAACACGCTCAACGATCTCAGTATGCTGGATCCCCTGACCGGTTTGTATAATCGCCGCGGGCTACAGAACCGCCTCGACACCCTGCTGGCGCTGGACGGAGACAACCACTTTGTGCTGCTCCTCGATATCGATCACTTTAAAGCCTATAACGACCACTATGGTCATATGATGGGCGACCAGGCGCTGATTCGCGTCTCTGCCGCGATCCGCAACGCCGTGCGCTCACGCGATATTGTCGCTCGTTTTGGTGGGGAAGAGTTTATGGTCCTGCTGACCAACAGCAGCGAGGAAACCGCCTGGCAGGCTGCCGAACGCATTCGCCAGCGGGTCTATGATCTGAAGATCCCGCATATGTTTAATGAAAGTGTCGCCACAAACGTGACCATCAGCATTGGCCTGACGCCGCTCATTGATGACAACATTGAGCAAGCGCTGGCACGAGCCGATGGCGCACTGTATGAGGCCAAAAATAAAGGACGCAATATTATTCTTGCCAGTTAGCTTTTCCTTCGCGCGCCGCGGTATCGCGGCGCCGACAAACTCCTTGCCATGCCGCCTGCAAACAACTAATATCAGGAATCATTATCATTTAGATTTGTATCTGGAAATCAAATGGCCTGGCGCTCCCTTTCTCTTAGCGACGAACTCATCTGGCGGGCTCCCTTCCCGACGGCTGAACGCGCGCTGGCGGAGAGTCTTCGGGCAAAAATCACTGCCCTGCGCCCTCATCTGCTGGATTTCCTGCGTCTGGATGAGCCTGCCCCGCCGCATGCGTTAACGCTCGCCGAGTGGTCGCAACCCATCGCGTTACGCTCCCTGCTGGCCACCTGGTCCGATCATATCTATCGTCATCAGCCCACGCAGCCGCGTGAACAGAAGCCCCTGCTCTCGCTCTGGGCCCAGTGGTATATCGGCCTGCTGGTGCCGCCGCTGATGCTGGCGCTGCTTAATGAACCGCAGGGACTCAGCCTGGCGCCAGAACATTTCCATGTCGAATTTCACGAGAGCGGTCGGGCTGCCTGCTTCTGGATTGATGTGCATAACGATGCCAGGATAGCAGCGCTTTCACCGCAGGCGCGGATAGATGCCCTGGTGATTCGTACCCTGCAGCCGGTTGTTGAGGCGCTGGAAGCGACGGGCGAGATCAATGGCAAACTTATCTGGAGTAATACCGGCTATCTGATCAACTGGTATTTAGGTGAAATGCGCACGCTGCTGGGCGATGAGCAGGTCGCCGCTCTGCGTCAGCACTGCTTCTTTGAAAAACAGCTCGCCGATGGTCAGGATAACCCGCTGTGGCGAACGGTGGTGCTGCGTGAAGGGCTGTTAGTCCGACGCACCTGCTGCCAGCGCTATCGCCTGCCGGATGTCCAACAGTGCGGCGACTGCACGCTGAAATAACGCCCCCTACCTCAAAATTAACGGGCGGCCCTTGCCGCCCGTTGCTATTTATGCGGTCTGTTGACTCTCCTGCTCCGCCCGCTCGGCCTCTTCCGCTTCCTGAGCAAGCAGCTGTTTCTCATACACCTTAAAGAACGGGAAGTAGATAATCGCCGACACGCAGGCCAGAACGATCACCAGAACCGCCGCCCGAAAATCCCAGCCCAGCGCCCAGGCGCCGCCAATCGGTGCTGGCGCCGTCCACGGTACCACCGAGATAACGCGGCCAATCAGATCCAGCTTCATTGCTGCCCAGGCCAGCACCGCGTTCACCATTGGCGCCAGCAGGAACGGAATAAAGAACACCGGATTCATGACGATAGGCGTCCCAAAGATAACCGGCTCGTTAATGTTAAACAGGCTTGGCACCACGCTCAGACGGCCAATGGAGCGCAAATGCGCTGAGCGGCTACGCAGATAACAGAACACCAGCCCCATGGTCGCCCCGGAACCACCAACCACTATGAAGAATGTCCAGAACGCCTCCATGAAGATATGCGGCAGAGGCGCCCCCTGGGCCAGCGCCTGCTGGTTCATACCGAGGTTGGTCAGCCAGAACATCTGCAGCATCCCGGACACAATCGCGGCACCGTGGATCCCGGCGAACCACAACAGGTGGCCAATAAGCACCGCCAGCAGAATTGCCGGCAGAGAGTCGGCTGCCGAAACCAGCGGTTTGAAGATGGCCATAATGGCCTGCGGGATCAGCATGTCAAAATGGTGCTGGATAAACAGACTCAGCGGATACAGCGTCAGCACGACCACCAGCACCGGGATCAACAGATCAAAGGAGTTTTTGATCATCGGCGGAACCTGGTCCGGCAAGCGGATCCCAATGTTGTGCGCTTTCAAAAAACGCATCATTTCCACGCAATAGATCGCCACCAGAATCGCGGTAAAGATCCCGGTCCCCCCGAGGCTATCCACCGGCAGCGTGCCATTGGTCTTCGGCGCAGCAATCAGCAAAAAGGCCATGATCGACAGCATTGCGCACATAAAGGGATCGAGCTGATTGGATTTCTCGTAGTGCTTACCGAGGTTATAGGAGATCGCCGCGCAGATGTAGATCGACATGATCCCCATCGTCATATCAAAGGGGGTCAGAATACGCCCCTCAAACTCTTTTGCCAGATCCAGCCAGGCGCGGGCAAAACCCCAGGTGGTATCCGGTGAGAAAGGTGGATAAGCAAACACCAGCAGGAACGATCCGACGATCATAAATGGCATCGCTGAGATAAAACCGTCACGGATAGCCATGACGTGGCGCTGCGATGAGATCCGCCCTGCTATGGGGCTTATGTAATTTTCTACAAAGCGAAATATCAAATTAAACGCAGCATGGTTAGCAGACATAGTAGCCCTCCTGACAGGCTATTGATACTGGCCCAACAACGATTACCCTGCCGTTACGATGACCGCTTTTTGATGCAGCAGGCCGCTGATGGATTACCGGCTATACTGCTCATGACGCAACGATTCATACACGGCTCTTATGTTATAAATAAAGTGAGAAGTGACTGTTCCAGTATTCATCTCTACGCGCCCAACCGCAACCGGTTACAGTAACCGGTTACGGTGAATGTGAAGGAGATCGACAAAATAGAAAGAATCTGGATTGTCCGCGCTGTTATTTACACTCCGCCAGGCTTGTGACAGATTTAACCAGGCTTAAATCAGGAGAATCCAATGAGTCTGCAGTCTGTACGGCAGTTTTTTGCCGAACACGCCCCCGATATCGAAATTATTGAGTTAAATCAGAGTACCGCCACCGTCGCGCTCGCCGCTGCCGCACACAACGTTGAGCCTGGACAAATCGCCAAAACGCTGTCGCTAAAGATCAAGGATAAGATTGTACTGATCGTCGCCAGGGGCGATGCGCGGCTGGATAACAAAAAGCTGAAAGAGACCTTTGGTGCGAAAGCCAGAATGTTAAGCAGCGATGAGGTGGTGACCTGGACCGGTCATCCGGTAGGCGGCGTGTGCCCTTTTGGTCTGGAAAATCCGCTGGCCGTCTATTGCGACGTCTCGCTCAGGCACTATCAGGAGGTGCTACCCGCAGCGGGAGCCATTCACAGCGCCGTTCGTATTGAACCAGAACGATTGGCGCAGCTCACCGATGCGACATGGGTAGACGTGTGTTTATAGCCGCGTTACGCCACCTGTTTAACGGCGTTGTTCGCGCTGCTCATCGGTAGATGCAGCAAGATATCCGCCGCGTTTAATAAACCGATGTCTGAGCGAACCCCGAGCTTGGTCATGGCGTTAAATTTATGCGCGCGGATAGTTTTAATGTTCCGGTTCAGCTGTATCGCAATATCAGAAAGCGAATATCCCCACGACATATACCGAAGGATGGCGTGCTCCGTTGGACTTAGCGGATCGTTGCACGCCTCTCTGTCGCAAAATTGTTCGCTGCCGCTGAGGTGATGATTGTCCAGCAACTGTAACAAACGCTCCTGTAACCCGCGTCGCGGCGCGGATTTATTCAGTATGCCGTGCAGACAAGCCGGCATAAGATGGCCGATCAGATGCATTTCACTTTCATTATTAGCCAGAATAATTGCCTGGACTTCCGGCCGACACCGCGCCATTTCATGAACAAAAAGCAGACTCTCAGCTCGTGAAGAACGGCTTCCCGAAAGAGAAAAGATAATGGCCGACCAGGAAAACGATGTTTCCGCCGCCCTGAGCATACTGACATTTTTAAACAGATGAATATGATATCGGCTATTATCTTCACGACTAAAGATATAGCGCCAGGCCATTTCCGTCATCACACATTTCTCTACGATGGCGACATGGCGGGTTGTGCTATTTTTTTCCATTCCATTTGCTCCCCGTAAGCTGAATTGATATTCAGCTCTTGCATTCCCTGCACGCTGTTGATCCAGGCATACATTTCAGCATTGCTTCGCAGTGATAAGCGTCGCATTGCGCTATTTTTCTGCGCACTGATGGTTTTATTGCTCTTTTTCAACAGCGCAGCGATCTGATTGATTCCCCATCCCTTTGCCAGAAGACGCAAAACCTTGCGTTCCGAAAGGGTCAGCATCGCCGCAGAGTGGTAGCTTGCGAAATCGCTATCCTCGTCTCCGGTGAACAACGTCCGGCTAATTTGCTCAGCGGCACGACTGCCGGCGCAAATCACCTCAATCAACCGGTTAACCGGCTCACTCTCCGAGATCAGCGAGCTTTCAGGGCGAATTAAAAGCTCAACGGCCAATGGATAGAGGCTGTCACTGACCATAAAAACCCAGTGAATATCACGATACTGCGTCATCAGAGAGTAATAACGCTCGCAGACGGCACGGGGATGCGCAATCTCGCCGGAGATATCCGCGACGACCAGCACTGCCCGCCGCAGTTGCAAAAGGGTGAGCTCATCATGAGAACGACAAAAACTGAGTTCGTAATCAGGGAGATTTTCATTGAAGATAACCTTTAACCCTGACTGCATGACGGGAATTTTACTAATAACAACACCAAACTTACCTTGTCCTGGTAACATAACACCTCCGCTTCCTGTCGAAGTTCTTTCGCCTGCCGGCAAACAATCGGCGCTTAACATCATCGCCTTATCATTCTCTGAATGAATATAAAAAGTATATTCATGGCCTGCGTACACGGTATACGTAACGACCGAACCGTGGTCATACCGTGTAAATATTATTGCTGTGTATACTTGCGATTAATATTAGCACAGACGCTCCTGCGCTAATAAATTAGAAAAGATAAAACTATTATTTAGCAAAAGTAATTTCAGGCACGTGAGTTATAAAGCATTATCTTTGATTGTTTCTCTAAATGCTTTAGGCGACATCCCGCTATAGCGGCGGAAAAAGCGAGAAAAATAGGCAGCATCACTAAACCCTAAGTAATCAGAGAGTTGTGTTACCGTCATGCGGGTGTACTGCAGATTGCGTCGCGCTTCCAGCATCAGGCGTTGATGCAATACTCCCAGCGCGCTACAGCCATAGAACTCGCGGCATAAATAATTTAAGTGCGTGACCGACAACCCAATTAGCTTCGCATACTCCGCCAGCGGGAGATGCTGCCGGTAGTGGCTCTCAATAAGCCGGGAAAAGTGGCGCATCATACTGCGCTTCCGCTCCGCTTTATCTTCCGCGGGCGGTGCGGGACGGCACTGCCGGTTCAGCCAGACCAGCAGCGTCCCCAGCAACGAGTACAGCATCATCTCCCGGGCATCATGCTCTTCGCAATATTCCTCGCGAAGCGCCGAAAATAGCGTATGCATATGCCCCCGGGAACGGCCTACCGGCACGCACTGCGGTACGCTAAGCACATCCAGCGGCTGGCCGAACTGGTTTTCAAACCGGCTCAGCAGCGGCAGCGCCAGGGAGAGCACATACCCTTGTGTCCCGGGTGAAAAATGAAACCCATGAATACAGAGGGCGGGAACCACCTGGATGCAGGACGCCGTCATCACCGCGGTGGCGCCTTCAATTTCGATCTCCGCCCGGCCCTGATGCAGGTAGAGGAGCTGGACCATTTCCGCATGCTGATGAACGCGAATATGCCACTCGTACAGACTGCTACGCTGCAAAATCGACTCGCAGTGCAGCAGGTCCGGCGTTGGCCAGCCGCGCTCTTCGCCATACAGCTTAAATACGGGGACGGCTTGCATGGGCGGCATAATCACTCCTCTTTAGTCAGGTAACGCGTTCCATGGGCAAGCCCACGTAGTTTTCCGCGATGGTGGTCAGCCCGGCGCGGGAGCCAAGGTAGTAGCGGCGGTCGGCGGCCTGCATTTTGGCGTCGAACGCATTCTGGTCCGGGAAATCATGCAGCAGGCGAGTCATAAACCAGCTAAAGCGTTCCCCTTTCCACACCCGATCCAGCGCCAGTTGCGAGTAGGTCGCCAGCAGATCGCTGCGGCCACGATGATAGTATTCACGCAGGATCCGCCACAGGTAGTTAACATCCGATGCCGCCAGGTTTAACCCTTTGGCGCCGGTTGGCGGAACGATATGCGCCGCATCTCCCACCAGAAACAGCCGCCCATACTGCATCGGCTCCACCACGAAACTGCGCAGCGGGGCAATGCTCTTCTCAAGTGAGTGACCAGTCACTAACCTGGATGCCAGGTCCTCCGGCAAGCGGCTTTTCAGCTCCTGCCAGAAACGTTCGTCCGACCAGGCTTCAACCTTATCGCTCAGCGGAACCTGTAGATAATAGCGGCTGCGCGTAAGTGAGCGCTGACTACACAATACAAACCCCCGCTGATGGTGTGCATAAATCAGCTCCGGATTGACCGGCGGCGTATCCGCCAGCAGGCCTAACCAACCAAACGGCCACACGCTCTCGTAGGTTTTGAGAATGTCAGCGGGAATGCTTTGCCGTGACACCCCGTGAAAACCGTCGCAACCGGCGATAAAGTCGCACTCCAGGCGGCAGGTTTCACCTTCGCTGAGGTAGGTGACCGTCGGTCGGTCGCTTTTCGCGTCATGAATAGCCACCTCGCTCACGCCATAGACGATCGGCGCGCCGCTGGCGGCCCGGGCCGCCATCAGATCGCGGGTCACTTCCGTCTGGCCATAAACCATCACACTCTTGCCGTCAGTCAGCTCGCTCAGTGCGACGGGTACCCGCTGGCCATCAAACAGAAACTCCACCCCATGATGCACCAGGCCTTCGGCATCCATCCGCTGCGCCACGCCCGCTTCGCGTAGCAGATCGACGGTGCCGCTTTCCAGAATTCCCGCGCGGATGCGCCCCAGCACATACTGTGGCGTTTGACGCTCGAGGATCACGGTATGGATCCCGGCGTTGTGCAACAACTGCCCCAGCAGCAGCCCGGAGGGACCTGCGCCAATAATCGCGACCTGTGTTTTCATAGGGTTGTCTCACTCTTGCAGGGTTAATTATTTGTATATTTTTTGTTTAATAAAAGTGCTTTCCTGCATTTTTGATAAGTCAGACGGGAAAAAGAAGGGATGAATGGCGGCAAAAATTGCACTTTTCACCAAACTGGCAAAAGTGTGGGATGCTTCAAATTCTGCCGCCCCGCCAGCCGGGACATTTTTGCATATTATTTGATCCCGCCCCCCTCAGTCGCTACGGCGCTTCAGGTTAAAGTATCGACAGATAACCAGACGTCGCGGACAGCAGAGGAATTATGCAGGTTGATCGGTCACAGCAGCGGGCAATCACACGATTGTGCATCCAGTGTGGTCTTTTTTTGTTACAGCACGGCGCCGAAAGTGCGCTGGTGGAAGAGCTATCCACCCGCCTCGGACGGGCGCTGGGAATGGACAGCGTCGAAAGCGCCATCTCGTCTAATGCCATCGTGCTGACCACCATTAAAGATGGCGAATGTCTCACCTCAACGCGTAAAAATGTCGACCGCGGCATCAATATGCATGTGGTAACGGAAGTGCAGCACATTGTGATCCTCGCCGAACATAAGCTGCTCGACTATCGCGATGTCGAGAAGCGCTTTTCGCAGATCGTTCCCTTGCGTTATCCGCGCTGGCTGCTGGTCATCATGGTGGGGCTCTCCTGCGCCTGTTTCTGCAAACTGAATAACGGCGGCTGGGACGGTGCGCTGGTCAGCTTCTGCGCCAGTACGGTAGCCATGTACATTCGCCAGGTGCTGACCCACCGGTCCATGCATCCGCAGATCAACTTCTGCATCACCGCCTTTGTCGCCACAACCATCTCCGGGCTGCTGCTGCGCCTCCCGGCCTTTGCCAGTACGCCGACCATTGCCATGGCCGCCAGCGTCCTGCTGCTGGTTCCGGGTTTTCCTTTGATCAACGCCGTCGCCGATATGTTTAAAGGGCATATTAATACGGGGCTCGCCCGCTGGGCGATCGCGAGCCTGTTAACCCTTGCCACCTGCATTGGCGTGGTGATGGCGATGACCGTATGGGGGCTGCGCGGATGGGCATAATCTCGTTTATTTTCGCACTGGCGGAAGACATGCTGCTGGCGGCAATCCCTGCCGTTGGTTTTGCCATGGTCTTTAATGTCCCCCAGCGCGCCTTGCGCTGGTGCGCGCTGCTGGGGGCGATCGGTCACGGCTCGCGCATGGTCATGATGAGCGCCGGTTTTAACATTGAATGGGCCACCTTTCTCGCCGCGCTGCTGGTGGGCAGCATCGGCATTCAGTGGTCACGCTGGTATCTGGCGCATCCGAAGATTTTTACCGTCGCCGCCGTGATCCCGATGTTTCCCGGCATCTCGGCCTATACCGCGATGATCTCCGCGGTAAAGATCAGCCATTTTGGCTATTCTGAAGAGATGATGATTTTGCTGCTGAGCAATTTTTTAAAGGCGTCGTCTATTGTGGGCGCCCTTTCTATTGGCCTGTCGATACCCGGTCTGTGGCTGTATCGTAAGCGCCCTCGCGTCTGACCCCGGCGTCGCGGTACAGCCGCGACGCTCCTTCCGCGATGGGCTCTGTGCTACTATGTGCAGATCACCCCACTCTTTGCAGTTCAGAGTTGAGATAGAGTTATGTCTTCGCGAATTTTAACCTCCCATTTTAGCGGCCTGGAAGAGTTCCTCCAGCAGCACGCGGCGCTGCTGGCGAAATCAACTGACGGCACCGTTGCCGTTTTTGCCAATAACGCGCCGGCATTCTATGCGCTGACGCCAGCGCGGCTGGCGCAGTTGCTGGAGCTGGAAGCCAGGCTGGCGCGCCCCGGCAGTGACATCGCCCTTGACCCGCAGTTTTTCGAGGAGCCATCCGCGGCGCCAGTTGCGGTGCCAATGGGCAAATTTGCCATGTACGCCGACTGGCAGCCTGACGCCGATTTTCAGCGCCTGGCCGCGCTATGGGGCATTGCCCTGAGCCAGCCAGTCACGCCGGAAGAGCTGGCTGCCTTCGTCGCTTACTGGCAGGCGGAAGGTAAAGTGTTTCACCACGTGCAGTGGCAGCAGAAGCTGGCGCGTAGCGTGCAAATCAGCCGCGCCAGCAACGGCGGACAGCCGAAGCGCGATGTGAACAGCGTGAGCGAACCCGACAGTCATATTCCGCGAGGTTTCCGAGGATGAGCATGAAAAACGTGGGCGACCTGATGAAGCGTCTGCAGAAAATGATGCCGGCCCATATCGAACCGGCGTTTAAAACCGGCGAAGAACTGCTGGCCTGGCAAAAAGAGCAAGGCCGGCTGCGTTCCGAAGCGCTGGAGCGGGAGAATCGCGCGATGAAAATGCAGCGCACCTTCAACCGCTCAGGGATCCGCCCGCTGCATCAGAACTGTTCCTTTGATAACTACCGCGTCGAGTGCGAAGGACAGATGAACGCCCTCGCCCGCGCACGTCAGTATGTGGAAGAGTTCGATGGCAATATCGCCAGCTTTATCTTCTCCGGTAAACCGGGGACCGGCAAAAATCACCTGGCGGCAGCCATCTGCAACGAGCTGCTGCTGCGCGGGAAGTCGGTCTTAATCATCACCGTGGCCGATATTATGTCGGCGATGAAAGATACCTTTGGCAACCGGGAAACGAGCGAAGAGCAGTTACTGAGCGACCTCAGCAAAGTCGACCTGTTAGTGATTGATGAAATTGGTATGCAGACGGAGTCTCGCTATGAGAAGGTCATTATCAATCAGATAGTTGACCGTCGTTCTTCATCCAAACGGCCTACCGGGATGCTCACCAACAGTAATATGGAAGAGATGAACAAGCTGCTCGGCGAACGGGTAATGGACCGTATGCGGCTGGGGAACAGTCTGTGGGTTATCTTCAACTGGGAAAGTTACCGGCACCGCGTCACTGGCAAGGAGTATTAAGAGATTTCCGGACGATGACGGCGTTATACTAAAGCGATTATTCAGTCACGCTTATGAGTCCGTCTATGAAATCGTTTAAAAATGGCTTACTTGCCGCTTTTGCCGCCAGTGCATTTACCCTCGCCGGCGCTCACGCTGCCTCCTGGCAGGATTCTCTTAACAGCGCCGCCAGCCAGCTTAGCGGCAGCAGCACCCAGGCTGGCAGCGGCGGCATGTCCGTCTCCTCGCTAACCAGCCTGCTCAGCGGCAGCAGCCAGTCTCTGACCGCCAGCAGCATGAATAATGCGGCCGGGATCCTGTCATATTGCGCGCAACAGAAACTGGCCTCCGTGACCAGCGCCGATAACGTCAAAAACCAGGTGCTGGATAAACTGGGACTCAGCACGCCGGAAAAACAGAAACAAGACACCAACTATCTCGATGGCCTGCAGGGCTTGCTCAACAGTAATAACGGCCAGCAGCTGGACCTGAATACGCTTGGCAACAGCTCGCTGGCGAAACAGGTGAAAACCAAAGCCTGCGATCTGGTCTTAAAACAGGGCGTTAACTTCCTCTCCTGATACGTACTGCTCATGCCGCGTTTGTTGCCTTCGCGACGGCAGCGCGGCCTGAAACGGTTTTTTTACCCTTTTTCCCTCTCCGCTTCCCCGCCACACCCGATGCGACACCGATCAAAAAAGGCAACATCTAAACCAATTCTGAATAACTGCACAGTTTCATGACGCTAGAATTGCAGCAAGATGGCGCTGCAATTACAGTGTGGCGTGAAAAGTAATCTATTCTGCCAGCCGACAACTGGCGCTAATGAGGATGAGCTGTGTCAGAGTTGTTATCCATCGCCTTATTTTTAGCTTCGGTGGTGCTGTATGCCTGGAAAGCGGGTCGTAACACTTGGTGGTTTGCCGCCACGCTCACGGTGTTAGGTCTGTTCGTGGTGCTGAACATCACCCTCTACGCCAGCGACTACTTTACCGGCGACGGCATCAACGACGCGGTGCTCTATACCCTGACCAACAGCCTGACTGGCGCCGGGATCGGCAAATACATTCTGCCGGGCGTCGGGGTGGGCGTCGCGCTGGTTGCCGTCTTTGGCGCGCTGGGCTGGGTGCTGCGCCGCCGTCGGCATCATCCTCATCACGTCGGTTACAGCCTGGCGGCGCTGCTGCTGGCGCTGGCCTCCGTGGATGCCAGCCCGGCCTTCCATCAGATCAGCGAGCTGGTGAAATCGCAGTCACGGGAAGGTGACCCGGACTTTGCCGCATACTACAAAGAGCCGTCGAAGCGTATCGACAATCCACAGCTGAACCTGGTCTATATCTATGGCGAAAGCCTCGAGCGTACCTATTTTGATAACGATGCCTTTCCTAACCTCACCCCTGAGCTCGGCAAAATAAAAGATCAGGGCCTCGATTTCAGCAATACCATGCAGCTCCCGGGGACGGATTACACCATCGCCGGTATGGTCGCCTCGCAGTGCGGCATTCCGCTGTTCGCGCCGTTTGAAGGCAACGCCTCGGCCTCGGTCTCCAGCTTCTTTCCCCAGAATATCTGCCTTGGCGATATCCTGAAAAACTCCGGCTATGAAAACTATTTTGTGCAGGGAGCCAACCTGCGCTTTGCCGGCAAAGACGTGTTTCTCAAATCCCACGGCTTCGATCACCTGTACGGGGCGGAAGAGCTCAAAACTACGGTAGCGGATCCCGCCTATCGCAACGACTGGGGCTTCTATGACGACACCGTGCTCGATGAGACGTGGAAAAAATTCGAAGAGCTGTCGCGCTCCGGTAAACGCTTCTCGCTGTTCGCCCTGACGGTGGATACCCACCACCCCGATGGCTTTATCTCGCGCACCTGCGAGCGTAAACGCTATGACGTGGACGGTAAGAAAAACCTCTCCTTCAGCGCCGTTAGCTGCAGCCAGGAACATATCGCCGCGCTGATAGAGAAGATTAAAGCCTCACCCTATTTCAAAAACACGGTCATCGTGGTCTCTTCCGATCACCTGGCCATGAAAAACAGCGCCTGGGATTACCTCAACAAGCACGATCGCAGCAATCTGTTCTTCGTCCTGCGCGGCGATAAACCGCAGCAGGAGACCCTGGCGGTGAAACGCAACACCATGGATAACGGCGCGACGGTGCTCGATATTCTCGGCGGCGATAACTATATCGGCCTCGGGCGCAGCAGCCTCTCCGGCCAGTCGCTCTCCGGTATTTTCATGAATATGAAAGAGAAGGTCCTGGCCTGGAAACCGGACGTGATCCGCCTGTGGAACTTCCCGAAAGAGATGAAAAACTTCACCATCGATTCGCAGAAGAACATGATCGCCTTCTCCGGCAGCCATTTCCGTCTGCCGCTACTGCTCAGGGTATCAAACCAGCGCGTTGAACCGCTGCCGGAGAGCGAATACTCTGCGCCGCTGCGCTTCCAGCTGGCCGATTTCGCGCCGCGGGATAATTTCGTCTGGGTCGATCGCTGCTATAAAATGGGGCAGCTGTGGGCGCCTGAACTCGCGCTCTCTACCGACTGGTGCGTCTCGCAGGGGCAGCTGGGCGGTGAGCAAAAGGTTCAGCACGTCGATAAGCCGCAGTGGCAAGGCAAAACCGCTTTCAGGGATACCCTTATCGATATGGAGCGCTATAAGGGGAACGTCGATACGCTAAAAGTCGTCGACAACGATATTCGCTACAAGGCCGACAGCTTCGTGTTTAACGTCGCCGGCGCCCCGGAAGAGGTCAAGCAGTTCAGCGGCATTTCGCGTCCCGAGTCCTGGGGTCGGTGGTCCAATGCCCAGCTGGGCAGCGACGTGAAGATTGAATATAAAGAGCCACTACCGGAAAAATTTGATCTGGTGATCACCGCCAAAGCTTACGGCCCAAACGCCAATAAGCCGATCCCGGTGCGGGTAGGTGAAAGTGAGCAAGTGCTTACGCTGGCCAATGATGTGACCACTACGACGCTGCATTTCGACAACCCGTCGCGCAGCAACACCCTGACCATCCCTCCGCCGGACCCGCAGTCCACCAACGAGGGCAATATCCTTGGTCACTCCCCACGTCAGCTGGGGATCGGCATGGTGGAGATCAAAGTGGTGAAAAGCGAAGGCTAAAACCATCCTGCCCGGCGGGTTTCCGCGCCGGGCAACGGTTGCCGTGGCAGGGCGTTAACCCTACAGCGGCTGTAGTTCATCAGCCGACAGTCCGGTAATTTTCTGTACCATCTCTTTGTCGAGGCCATTTTGTAACATACTGCCGGCAATGCGCAGCGCCTCGCGCCGGCTTCCTTCCTGCAAGCCCTCCTGGTGCCCTTCTTCCCGGCCTTCTAGTCGACCTTCCTGCCGACCTTCCTGCTTAAGCTTTTGCGCGATAGACATCAGTGTCTCCTCATACTGTGGCAGACGGCGGGCCAGCCGGCGGAGAAACACGCCCGGCTCGGCCGTATTACCGTACTGCAGCATATAGTGAAACAGCATTCTCAACTGCCGACGGTTAGTGTATCCCAGCATCACAACGGCCGCCAACGACTCCGTTATGCCGCTGAGATCGCGCTGACGAATATGTTTTTGCATCAGCTCCAGCAAGGCGACTCGCCGATGCTGCACGATGTCATCGTCCGGCATCACCGTAACGTCGATCAACGGAAACGAACAGCCATACAGCGTCTTCGCCATTTGCGGGTCGGCAAATTCATCCAGCCAGTTGAGGGAAAAGGGGTATGGACTGGTCACACCGTGATAAAAAAGCATCGGCACCACCAACGGCAGCGTTTTGTGCCCGGCATCCAGATGGCGCTGCATTGCGGCAATCGCATAGCGCATCAGGCGAAACGCCATATGGTTATCCGGTGAGCTCTGATGCTCTATCACCACATAAACATACCCCGCACCGCAGGTAGTTTGCACCGACCAGAGGACGTCCGAATACCAGGCGCGCAGATCCTCATCGATAAAGCTCGCCGATTGCAGTCTCAGGGTAGCGAAATCGCACTGCTGGCGGATCGCTTCGGGAAGGTAGAGGGCGAGGAAATCATTCGCCGTCTCCGGGTGGCGAAGAAATCGTTTAAAGACCGCATCGTGCGGCGTCGAGGTCATCCGTTTTTTCATGGCCATCCGCTTGCCTGAAAGAGAAGGAAAGCCGGACTCTACCACCGGTTTTTACCCGAATGGATTTGACGATAATTTTCTGGGAAGCGCCTCGGAGAATAGCATGGCGGCCAGCCCGGCTGGCCGCCATCAACACAGCTTAGTAATCAAACTGACGGTAGTAACGGCGGATATTGAGGTCGTGGCCGGTATGGTGTTCAAAGTGGGCCGCCAGCCGATCCACCAGCAGGGTGGACACCACGCACGGCGCCATAATCCAGCGGAACGCGTCATCAATGCCGTTCAGCGGATAGTCGCGCGGGTCGATTACCACCAGATGGTCAGTTATCTTTTCGGCAAAGCGTTCGACGCGCTCGTCCAGCGCCCGGCATTTCCCCTCTCCTTTCACCAGAAACAGCGGGACCTCTTTTTCCAGCAGCTCCAGGGTGCCGTGGAAAAATTCAGCCGAGCTCACGGATTTCGTCCGCTTCCACTGCATCTCTTCGAGAATACACATTGAGAACAGGTAGACCTCGCCCCACATTTCCGCGCCGCCAATCCACATCATATAGTCGCAGTCGTGGTATTGTGCGGCAATGCTATCCGCCTGGAGATCGAACTGGCGTTTGGCCTGCAGGAGATTTTCCGGCAGTAATTCGAGCTGGCTGGAAAATCGCGCATAATTTTCAAACTCGCCGTGACGATAAATAACGCGGAAGAATAACCAGTACAGCAGCATATATTCATATTCCACACCGTTTTTGTGGCACATCGGAATATGCCAGCTGGCGGCGGCGGCCAATGGCGAGTCGGCATGACGGGTAATAGCCACCACGCGGATCCCCTGCGCCTTGCACCACTCGGCAATAGCCACCGACTCTTTGGTATCACCGGATTTAGATAACGTTACGACAACTGCATCTTTATTTAATTTTTTATGTCCGCGATGAATTAATTCGGCCGCCTGCTCAAGATATACCGGCACACTGGTTAATTCTTTGGCAAACTCATTAATGGCCATCATCGGTGCCAGAGAACCGCCTACCGAGGCAAAAAATAATGCGCTGCAGCCGCTGTCATAAATATCGTCGGCCACGATTTCAGCCTGTTTACGCGCAGCGATGATCTCGCGAGCACTGGTCAGGTACTCGTCCTGATTAAAACCCAACATAGTTTTCTCCTGAATATTCAGATTTTACTTTTTAATACGCGGTCAAAATCGTCAAAAATACGTTTAGCCAGATCGATGCCTTTCAGTCCGGCGGTATGCCAGGCCAGCATCTGGACGGAAACAATCAGCAACAGCGGCGCCAGGTGATGCTCGCACGGACAGTTTAGCGCCAGCGTCTGCGCATCCTCGTCATCGCTCAGCGTTAGCGTAAAAGCCCGGGCAATGGACGGCGCCATATAGTCCCGCAGCGCCCGGGTTCGCGCATCCGGCGCATCTTCAATAAACAGCATCACATGGCGGGCGTTGGCTTCCAGATAGGGACCGTGCATATAGGCTTCCAGCTCAAAGCCGCTGGAAGGCACGCGCACCGTTTCAGTAAATTTGGTTTCAAATTCCTTCGCCACGCCAACCAGCGCACCGTAGCCGGTGGCGACAAAGCGCTCCCCGCTCCGCAGCGTTTCGCTATACCGGTCGATAAAGCGCGAGGTGCGGGCGATAACATCCGGGATCGCCGCAACCAGCCGCTGGAATTCAGCGAGATAGTGCTGCTCCTCGACCTCGCTGACTTTCCCCTGCTGACGAGCAATGATCAGCGCTATCAGCAACAGATTCAGCACCGTCGCGCTAAAACCGCGGGTCACAAACCCTACGCTCTCGATCCCGGTATTGATATCCAGAACGCCATCGCAAGCGCGGGCTATCGGGCTTTGCGGGTCGGAGGTCAGGGCAAATACCGGCAATCCTGAGGCCTGTACCTTACGCATCGCCTCCAGCGTTGACGCGCTTTTCCCGCTCTGTGAAATCGCCACCACCAGATCGGTATGCGGGTCGATCGCTTCGTAATGGGTAAAGTTGTACGGCTCTTTAATGTCAACCAGCACGCCGAAGCGTTGTTCAAAGAAATAGCGCGCGCACAGCGCGGCATTCAGCGACGATCCGGTCGCCAGCAGCAAAATTCGGCGTACCGGGTGCTGGCGGGCAAAGGTCTCAATCGCCGCCAGCTTTTGCCGGTAGCCACGCAGGATCTGCGCCAGGCAGGCCGGCTCTTCACGGATATAGGTCATCATTGTTGGTCGCATAGCTCACTCCCGTTAAAACAATCCGATCCACGAACCCAGAATGCCCACCAGCGCCATGCCGCCAATAATTGAGAGCGGTTTAACTTTCCGTCCCAGCAGCCAGTAGACGATGCCAAAACTCACCAGCGGCAGCATGCAGGGCAGAATGTCATTGATAATGTCCTGCACCTGAGTTTTGGCTTCTCCGGCACCAAAGGAGAGAGGGATGGTGATATCGATCATTGAGGCGGTCATCGCCCCGACCACCATCAGGCCGATAATCGACGCTCCGTAGGTCAGGCTCTCCATCATTCCGCTCTTCTGGATCCGCTGCAGGACCCCGGTTCCCAGCACGTAGCCCCAGCGGGTAAAGCACCAGCGCACCAGAATGTGCGGCACGTTAAACACCAGCAGAAACAGGATCGGCCCGAGGATGTTGCCCTTCAGCGCCAGGCTGGTGCCGATCCCGGTGGCGATCAGGCGCAGCGTCCCCCAGAAGAAAGAGTCCCCCAGCCCGGCCAGCGGCCCCATCAGCGAGGCTTTGACGTTATCAATCGCAGTGGCATCCATGTTTTTCTGCTGGCTGTTTTTCTCCTCCATCGCCGTGGTGATCCCCAGCAGCAGGGTGACGATATGCGGCGTGGTATTGAAAAACACCAGATGACGTTTCAGCGCCCTGGCTAGCTCCTCTTTGCGCGGATAGAGCTTTTTCAGCACCGGAATCAGCGCGTAAACAAAGGCGAGATTCATCTGCCGCTCATAGTTCCACGAGAACTCCATCTGGAAGGAGCGCCAGAACACCCGGCGTAAATCTCGTGGCGTAATCTGGGTTTCTTCCTGCTCCTGCGGTTGCAGGGTCTCTTCAGAAATCGTCTTCGTCGTCATCGCTGACTCCTTGTTCTGTCGTCGTACGAGGTGAATTCAACGCGGTGACGTTAACCATGACCACCGCCACGATGGCGCCGAGAATGGCGATGCCGGTCACCGGGATTTTCAAATAAGCCATTAGCACAAAGCCGAGGAAAAAGTACGGCGCCACTTTCTTGTTAATCAGCAACCTGGCAAGCATCGCGAAGCCGAGCGCCGGGATCATGCCGGTGGCGACGCTGAGCCCGTGTTTGATAAATTCCGGGATGGTATCGAGCAGGGATTTCACCGCGTTGCTGCCCACCAGGAATGAAACGGTGACCACCGTGGCCAGCATCAGCGACAGCCCGAAGCCGGCAATCAGATGCATCCGCTCAATGCCCCGCGTATCCGCCCGTTCCGCATACCCGTCCGCCTTCTGGCTGAGCATCGGGATAAACATCCCCAGATAAACGTTTTTCAGGATCAGGGTCAGGGTGGCGATAGGCAGGCCGAGCAACAGCGCCGTTTCCGTGCCCGCGCCGGAGGTGATGGCGAACGCCACGCCGAGAATACCGCCCGTCACCACGTCGGGCGGGATCGAGGCACCAACGGAGAAAGAGCCGATAAACGCCAGCTCCAGCGTCGCGCCCATAATGACGCCGGTCTGTACATCCCCCAGCACCAGTCCGGTCAACAGCCCGGTGACGATAGGCCGGGAAATCAGCGACGTCCCTAAGGCATATTCCGATTGCGCGATAAACGCCACCAGACCCAGTAAGAGAGCCTCTACCATAATCTGTCCTCCGGAATTACACGCATTCCGTAAAAAGCTGTTTGCGATCGTTCGGGACCTGGCGAATCTCCACCTCGACGCCCTTCCCCACCAGTTGTTGTAGCTGCTCTATTTCTGTCGGCAGTAAATTAATCGCCTTAGAGATATTTTTACTGCCCTCTTTAGCCTTAATTCCGCCGAGATTTATGCTTTTTATTTCCCCGATAGCGCAGGCAATACGCCAGGCGTCATTGACCGATTCCACGACAATAAATAAATTATATTTATCGGTCACCCCACTTTTTATCGCCTCAATAGCATCATTGATATTTTTAATCACCAGTTTTACCGAGGGCGGTTTGGCAAGCTTAATGGTGGTTTTCCGCAGTTCATCTTCAGGGACACTGTCGTTGGCGATCAAAATGCAATCGGCGCCGACATATTGGGTCCAGGAAAAGGCCACCTGGCCGTGAAGTAATCGATGGTCTACCCTTAATAACGTAATCATCATGCTTCCTCATTTCAGAAGTCTTTATCCATAGTCATCGCACTGGCAATCGTTTGATTGCAGTACTGAATGCTCTCTTTGGCGCTGGTTAATGCTTCGGTAATTAATTTTTCAGTATTCTCTTCCGCTGCGGAAATCAGCAAGTCAATAATTAACGGCAGATTTAAACCTGATAATAAATGGAAGTGTGGGCGTGATAAAAAACGCACAAACTCGTTATTCACACTACCGGCGAAAATATCCGTAATCACTATCAGCTCATCCTGTGCCGGGAAACGCGCCAGTAGCGCCTCCACCTGCTGCGTGAGATCGGACTCCTCTTCTACATAGGCGCACAGGGTATGAATATCCGGCTGTTTACCGAGGATTAGCTCCACGGAGTTCAGCAAACCGTTAGCAAAGGTGCCATGGCTGGCAAAAATATAGTGTCGTTTCATCCTTACCTCGAAAGCGCATTCCACTGCTTTCTTAATTGCAACCGGCGTGCCAGAAACAGTGGCGCGCTGGTTAGCGCAAAGACGAACGGACTGAGGGAACTAAAACTCTTGATCTTCCTGAATAAATTCCGTTTCCCGCGTCAGGATATCATGAATGTAGCAGAGCTCGACGACGGGGATTTTGACACTATACCCGCTCTCTATGACACTAAAAGCCTCGCGGAGCGTCGCCAGCTCGCTCTGCGGACACTGCCTTCCGGAATAATGGGATGGCGACGCGTTGCGGATCAGGCGCTCTATCAGACAGCTGATATGCACATACAGCGCCACCTTGCGATCGTTGGGCACGTCGCAGCCGGCCAGATGCTCATAGCGCAGTAAAAACTGCTCGACCTGATTGATGACCTTTGCGGTATCGAGGATCGTCACCGACTCGATCACCCGGCGCAGCGAGAAATTTTTCAGGATCAGGTTATTGATCTCGCTGACTTGTTCAGAGGAGGCCAGCTCGCCGAAGATACGCATCAGCGGGCGGCTGCCCTGGCCGGAAATCAGCGAATCCAGCGAGATCCACGGCAGATCGGCAAGCTGCGGATCCAGGGTACCGACGATCGCCAACACCTCATAGCGGCTGAGCATCGGTTGCCGCCGCGCGGGATCGGCGAGCGTTTCCACATCACAGGCCACAATATCGATCCCCAGCGCTTCAGGAATGCTGGCTTTTAACAGCGCCGACAGATTCGCTGCCGCGCCCAGACCGGTCGCGCAGGTCGTAAGAATCGCCCGCGGTTTATCGGTTTGCGGGTAATAGAGCTGGTGCTCAACCGCAAGGTCATCGCCGAGGTCGCGGACGATATCTTCCAGCATAACGCCCTGCAAAATGCGCTCCCCAACGTACATCGCCATCCCGGTCGAGACGTTATTAATTATCGCCATCGGCGTACTCAGCCGACGATTAAAATGGCGATGAATGGCGTTCAGCGATCCCATATCGACCAGAATGATCAACCCTGACGCCAGAGCGTGGCTCTCAATCCAGGCCATCACCTGGTTAGCAATAGCCTCCGGCGTCACGTCGAGCGGCATATCGAATGACTCAAACAGCTGGCTTTTCAGCAACCGGTTCGCCACGTTGGCGATGCTGCTGGCGGTGGCGTAACCGTGGGCGAGGATAATTGCCCGGGTCACCTGCTGCTGGCTGATGGCGCCATTTTTATGTAACCACAGCACCAGCAGCAGCAGGTCAATGCGCCGGGGTTCAATGTCCAGCTTCAGCGCCAGCGCAGCGAGGATCTCTTCGCAAAAGCGATACAGCAGCGGATATTTCTGCGCCAGAAAATCCTCCAGCAGGCGGCTTTTCTCGTTGCTCATCGTGGACGGCCCCTGCCGGGAACGATGTATCAGGTAGTGGCTTAAAGCGTAGATACAGTTGCCGTTAAACTGGATATTGAAGCGCTTTTCAAGGCGATAAAACTCCTCCCGCACCTGATGCGTTATCAGCAGCAGCATATGCGAACTATTGGCATCGTGATTATCGAAAATCAGCCGATCGAAGAGGGTTTCAATCTCCTCGCCCATGCTTTTTTGCGCCTCATCCCAGAGCGTTTTTTTACTCTGCACCGCCTCATACAGCGCGAGAACGCGGCACTGAGTATCATAAATCAGCCCCTGAATCGGGTCGCGCGCGCGCAGCAGCCAGACCAGGCTGGTCTGCGGCTCGATAAGCAGCGGCTCCTGCTGTCCCATCGCTTCACTGAGCGCTGGCGTCGCAGCCATGATATTTTCCGGCAGATCGTGCAGCGTCACGGTAAGCATCTCGCTGCCCGGACACCTGGCCCAGGCCGACGCCACGGTGTATTTCACCACATTCTTCAGCTCACCGACGTTACCGCGATAAACATAGTGCGTCAGCACCTGTAGCAGCCGGGGCGTCAGCTGCAGCCGGGTAGCCAACGTGCGCGCCTCCTGCCAGAAAAACTGCAGCGTGAGCGCGTCTTTTTCGTGGCGGCTGCGGGTCTGTAAATCAGGCAAGCTAACGAGGATCGGGATACGACGAATAAAGGTGGTCAGAAACGTGCTGTGAATATCTTCGGTGGTGGCAAACACCAGCCTCAGCGAAATCGGCATCCCCTGCGCCGTTTCCCCCACCCGATAGATCTCCTTACGGTCCAGCCAGGTGAACAGCTTCTCCTGCCCCTGCGCATCCAGGCGGTGGACTTCGTCGAGAAACAGCACGCCGCCGTTTGCCGCTTCAAACGCCCCGGCTTTATCGCTCTGCGCGCCGGTAAACGCGCCTTTGACGTAACCAAACAGGTTGGCGGCCAACAGCTCCGGGTTGCTGGCATACTGGGCGCAGTTAAAGCTGACAAAAGGCGCATCGGGCGGCAGCAGCCCCTGGGCGATAGCAAACTCATGCATCAGCTCCGCCATATAGCTCTTGCCAGTTCCGCTGTCGCCAACGATCAGCAGCGGAAGCCCACCGTTGGGATAAAACAGCGCGGTTTTCATCTGTTCGATAGGCTTGCGCAGGCTACCGTCATGGCCGGTCAGCAATGAGAAATGATCCGCCTGCTCCGGCTGCCGGTCGCTCTCTGCGAGCAGTTCCGCCATGCTGGCGTACTCGCTGCGGGAAAGAGGGAAAAACTGCTGGCAGAAGGCGGCTTTATGCAGGAAATAGACTGGTCGAGTATTGATCTTCACCAGCACATCCTGGGCCACCAACTGATTCAGATAGTGGCTGGCGGTATTTCTTTGCATCGCAAAACGCCGGGCCAGGTAGCCAGCGGTGAAGACCTCGCTCAGGTTATCCGGATCAAAAAAATCGGTCTGATTTTGCAGAAAAGCCAACAGTTCCGTTTTACGCATGACATCCCCCTCTTCACCTTACAGAGGCTTATGATGCGGGAAATCCACCAGGCGTTGGCGCTAAATTCACTTTTTGCGGTTCGGAGCACAAAAAAAACGGCGCCCAAATCCGCGGACGCCGCATAACAAAACCGTTACAGCCGCGCCAGGGCCTCCCGCATTCCTGAGCGCAAAATCATTTCCAGATAGCGCGTGACCTGGTCGGAAAGGCCGGGAATAGCCGTCAGATCCTCGCCCCAGTGCGCGTTATCCTGTAAAACCTCCAGCACCAGTCCATGCAGCGGGCTCCCGTTCGCCACCTGCTTCCATCCTTGCGAGAAGCGGGTTAACCAGACGTCATCATCCTGCAGCGGATACACCTGTCCGTCGCGCTGGCCGCGATAGAAGGCGATAAGCGCCGCCAGGGCAAACGTTAGCCGCGGCGGGATCGCGCCGTGCTGGCGGATTGTCGTCAGCAGCTGCGGCAGGATCCGGGTGCGGAACTTAGTCATGCCGTTCAGGGCGATGGCGAGCAATTGATGGCGAATATAGGGATTAAGAAAGCGCCCGGTGACCGCATCGGCAAACTGACGAAGCTCCTCGGCCGGTAAATCGAGCGCCGGGATAATCTCTTCATCAATCGTCTGCTGTACATAATGGCGAATGGCTTCGTCCTGCATCGCTTCGCCAACGGTATCCACCCCGCACAGCCATGCTACCGGCACCAGCGCGGTATGCGCACCGTTAAGAATGGCAACCTTGCGCGCTTTATAGGGCCGGATATCCTCTACGATGCGGATATTAAGCGGGTAGCGATCCAGCCGCAGCGTTTCCGCCAGCGCCTGCGGACCCTGAATGACGAATAACCAAAAGTATTCGGCGGTATCAAGGAAAGCATCATGGTAGCCCAGCTCCGCCTCCAGCTTTTCCGCATCCTCACGCGGATAGCCGGTGACGATGCGGTCAACCAGCGTCGAACAAAATGTATTGGCGGTCTCAACCCAGTCGCGAAAAGCCGCAGGCAGTTGCCACTCTTTGGCGTAGCGTAGCACCAGCGCCTTCAGCGCTTCGCCGTTGTAGTCGATCAGCTCGCAGGGGATAATCGTCCACCCCTTATCCGCAGCGCCATTGAAATGGCGGAAACGTTCGAGCAGCAGTTGGGTCAGCTTCGCCGGGAAGCTAACCGGCGGCTTATCGTCAGGCCGGTCTCCGGCATGATAGCTAATACCCGCTTCGGTAGTATTTGAAAATACGAACGCGATCGCCGGATTACGAGCCAGCGCCAGATAGCTGGCAAAATCCTGCCAGGGATTGAGCTCGTTATTAACGGAGCGAATAATCCGCGATTCGCTCACCGCCTCGCCGCGTTCATTCAACCCACGAATGATCGTGGTATAGAGTCCGTCCTGGGTATTTAACGACGGCGGAAACGCGGTGTTGATCGGGCGAATAATGGTCACGCCCGCCGCCAGATCGGTTTGCTCATTCAGCAGATCCAGCTGCCAGTCAATAAATGCCCGCAGGAAGTTGCCCTCGCCAAACTGAATCGCGCGCGTCGGGTACTGCGGCCCGGGAAAATCTTGTCTGTTTAACGATTTCATAAGCTTACCTGCTAAAAATGAATAACGCCTTTGATCAGCTGACGATTGTTAATCACGTCGCTTTCGTAAATGTCCGCCAGCGATTTGAAGTCGTAACGGTGGGTTAGCATCATCCTGGCGGTGATTTTCCCCTCGGCCATCAGCCGCCCAACTTTGGCAAAATCCTCTTCCGTCGCGTTACGGCTGCCCATCATCGTCGTCTCTTTCTTATGAAATTCCGGGTCGGAGAACTGCAGTTCTCCCTTAAACAGACCAACAAAAATGATGCTGCCGCCGTGACGGATTAAATTAACGGTGTTATTCATCGCCTGCTGATTTCCCGTCGCGTCAATCACTTTCTGCGCCAGAGAACCGCCGAAGGCTGCGCACAGCTGTTCGATAAACTGCGGGTCGGAAGGGTCGAGCGTTGTCAGACCGAGATGCTGTGCCACATGATCGCGCCGCGCCGGGCTGGTATCCGCCACCACCACCTGCGCGCCGTCAGCCTTAGCGATCGCCGCCGCTCCAAGGCCGATGGGGCCCGCGCCAACCACCAGCACCTGCTCCCCTGCCCGGATAGCGGCGCGGCGCACCGCGTGGGCGCTGATGGCGAAGGGTTCAATTAGCGCTGCGGCTTCCGGCTCAACGTCATCCACCACCAGCAGATTGTTTACCGGCACGCAGAGATACTCGCTAAACCCGCCGTCCCGATGCACGCCGATCACCGAAATCTTCTCGCAGCAGTTTGTCCGGCCGTTCAGACAGGCCGGACACTGGCGGCAGGCGACATAGGGAATCACAGCAACCTGTTGGCCGCTCTTCAAATTAAGAATATTTTTACCCAGCCCAATTATCTCACCGCATATTTCATGTCCAAGAACACGCGGATAACTAAAAAAAGGCTGATTGCCGCCCCATGCATGAATGTCTGTCCCACAAATCCCCACAGCCTTTATTTTAATGAGCACTTCATCATCGCCGGGAATGGGAATCTGGCGTTTTTCCCAGTGTAGTTTTTTAGGTTCCTGACACACTAAAGTATTCATCGACGTCATAATAATTGCCTCCGTATTTGTTGGCTTAGATATCAATGAAAAATAGAAGCAGAGTGAAAGTCATTGCAAAATCTGTGAAATGTCGCGCACAAAACTGTTTTAAATCCGGCTTTAATGGATAAAAAAGGAAAACGTTATGAGTCGCTCACAAAACCTACGTCACAATGTTATTAACCAGGTCATCAACGATATGGCGCGCGGCTTTATCCCCTCGCCGCTACCCTCGCAAAGCGCACTGGCGGAGATGTATAACATCAGCCGCACCACGGTGCGCCATATCCTTTGCCACTTATGCGAGCGCGGCGTCTTGAGCCAGGTCAATCACGACTACCAGATCCTTCGTCAGCCGGAAGTACAGGACGGCTTCGATGGTTCCAGCGCCTCGCTGACCGAACAAAACCGTCTCTTTGAACAAGCGTTTTTCACCATGATTAACCAGCGTCAGCTACGCGCCGGGGAGCGGTTCTCCGAACTGCAACTGGCGCGTGCCGCGGGCGTCAGCCCGGTCGTGGTCAGAGAATTTTTACTGAAATTCAGCCGCTACAACCTGATTGAAAGCGAAAAGCGCGGCCAGTGGAACATGAAAAAATTTGAGCAATCCTGGGCCGAACAACTGTTCGAATTGCGGGAGATGCTGGAAACCCACGCACTTCAACACTTTCTTAATCTGCCGGACAGCGATGCCCGCTGGCTGCAGGCCAAAACCCTGCTTGAGCGCCACCGCACCCTGCGGGACAGCATCGGCAACAGCTTTCGTATGTTCTCCCAGCTCGATCGTGATTTTCATTCGCTGCTGCTTTCCGCTGCTGATAATATATTTTTTAATCAATCACTTGAAATTATTTCCGTGATCTTTCACTTCCACTATCAGTGGGATGAAAGTGACCTTAAACAGCGCAATATCATCGCCATTGATGAACATATGACGATCCTGAGCGCACTCATCTGTCGCAGCGATCTGGATGCCAACCTGGCGCTACGTAACCACCTGAACTCTGCGAAGCAATCCATGATTAACTCTCTCAAGCAAAGTGAATCGCTGGCACATTAAGTACCGATTAAAAACAGAAAATGATTAGCAACAGCACAAATCCAAAAACGTAATCCGGCGCCCTCAAAAAGGTTATTTATGCTGAAAACAAGTCGACTTACTTTACTGTGAAACAGGTGGGTGATGTTTACCCCCTTCGTTGTCACTTGGTATTCAAACATAATAATCAGGAGGCAGGCGTGGAATCACAAAATATAACCATAGACCCGCAGACCGACTTTAAAAAGGGGGAAGCGGAAACCCTTTCAGTTCCCTTAGAAAATACACTACAACGTAGTTCTCGTATTAAAAAGATTCAAACAACGGCAATGATTCTGTTATTTCTGGCGGCGGTGATTAACTACCTTGACCGAAGTTCATTGTCCGTTGCGAACTTAACGATTCGCGAGGAGTTAGGGCTTACCGCCACTGAAATCGGGGCGCTGTTATCGGTTTTCTCTCTGGCCTATGGCATTGCGCAACTGCCCTGCGGGCCGTTGCTGGATCGCAAAGGTCCACGCATCATGCTGGGGCTAGGCATGTTTTTCTGGTCGCTATTTCAGGCGGTCTCCGGGATGGTGCACAGCTTTACGCAGTTTGTCCTGGTGCGTATCGGCATGGGGATCGGCGAAGCGCCGATGAACCCGTGCGGCGTCAAGGTGATCAACGACTGGTTTAATATTAAAGAGCGCGGCCGCCCAATGGGCTTCTTTAACGCCGCCTCGACGATTGGCGTGGCGATCAGCCCGCCGATCCTTGCCGCGATGATGCTGATGATGGGCTGGCGCTGGATGTTTATTACCATCGGCGTACTGGGGATCTTTGTCGCTATCGGCTGGTATATGCTTTATCGCAACCGGGAGGATATCCCCCTCACCGCCGAGGAGCAGGCCTACCTTAATGCCGGAAGCGTCAACGTGCGCCGCGACCCGCTGAGCTTTGCCGAATGGCGCAGTCTGTTTAAAAACAAAACCATGTGGGGAATGATGTTCGGCTTCAGCGGCATCAACTATACCGCGTGGCTATATCTGGCATGGCTGCCGGGTTACCTGCAAACGGCGTATAACCTCGATCTGAAAAGTACCGGGTTTATGGCCGCCATTCCTTTCCTGTTTGGTGCCGCCGGTATGCTGATCAATGGCTACGTCACCGACTGGCTGGTCAAAGGTGGCATGGCCCCGATCAAAAGCCGCAAGATCTGCATTATTGCCGGGATGTTCTGCTCCGCGGCGTTTACGCTGATCGTGCCGCATGCCACCACCTCAATCGCGGCGGTGCTGTTAATCGGTATGGCGTTGTTCTGTATTCATTTTGCCGGAACGTCCTGCTGGGGATTGATCCACGTCGCCGTAGCATCAAGAATGACGGCTTCCGTCGGCAGTATTCAGAATTTCGCCAGCTTTATCTGCGCTTCATTCGCACCGGTGGTGACCGGATTTATTGTCGATACCACCCATTCCTTCCAGCTGGCACTGGTTATATGCGGCTGTGTGACCGCTCTCGGCGCACTGGCCTACATTTTCCTGGTTCGCCAGCCGATTAGTGACCCGCGTAACGACTGAATCTTAACGCCCTGCTGACCGCAGGGCATTCATCGTTGCGCTCATTTCATACTGCTGCAGCGATAGCGGCGCATATCCCGCCGCGGCAAACAGCGGTGTAAACGTTTCCGGGACCGTCACCGAAGTCCCCACACCCGGGAACTGCTGCGCCAGCGTCACCAGCAGCTCACGCGCCAGCCCCTGACGGCGGGCGGCGGGCTCCACCCACAAAAATTGCAGTACAGGCCGTGAGCCCGCCGTCGTTAGAACCGCGAAGGCGCGCTGTTCCAGCGTCACGACCTGACATGGCAGGGTGGCGAAGGTGAGCGGATCCAGCAGCCATGGGAGCTGACTGTTACTCTCGTCAATGACGCGCCGTAGCAGGGCCAGGGTGGGATAAAGCTGTAATACGCCCGGTACCGGAGCCAGAGGTTCATTGCTCAGGTAGCCGCAGAGCCCATAGCGTCGCGTAAAGCCCAGCGTCTGATATAGCGCGACGGCCGCATGGTTATCGCGGATCACCTCCAGAGATACCGTCTCAACCCCCTGCTGTTGCAGGAGCATTAGCAGATCTCGCATCAGTTCCCGGCCCAGGCCTTTGCCGCGCCAGGCCGGGCGCAGGGCAAAGGCCGCCAGGCGAGCGGCACTTCCCCGGCGGGCGACAATCGCGATCGCCGCCGGTTCATCTCCGGCCAGCCAGACGCGGGAATCGATCAGGCTCATTCCTTCGGCGCTAAAACGCTGTACAAATCCCGCCACCGACTGGGTAACAGGCACCAGATAGGCTTCAAAACAGGCGTTGAGAATATCCGTTAACTGCACGCTGCTGAACTGCGTGGCGGGAACGGCGGTCAGCTCCATACTTTTCTCCCGAAGGCTGCTATGCTGAGGTGATGAAAACTAACACTATAACTGCCGATGCCGTATTACGCCTGACTCAGGAGAGCGATATCGCCCTTCTGCCCGCCATTGAACGTTCTGCCGCCCAGGCATTTCGCCAGATCCCCTCTCTCGCCTGGCTGGCGGACAGCGAGGTGATTAGCGTTGCGCGTCATCATGATTATCTGGAAACCGAGCATAGCCTGCTGGCGGAAGCCGCCGGGCAGCCGATTGGCTTTATTCTGACCGAACCGCTCGACGATGCGTTATTTATCGTCGAAGTCGCCGTCCATCAGGACTGGCAGCATCAGGGCATCGGCCGAATGCTGCTGAAGCAGGTTATTGAGGGCGCACAGCAGATGGGCTACCCGGCGGTAACCCTCACCACCTTCCGCGAGGTGCCGTGGAATGCGCCGTTTTATACCCGTCTGGGATTCACCATGCTCGATGAGCTGACCCTGCCTGCCGGACTGGCGGCAAAAAGGGAACAGGAGACCCGGCACGGCCTGCCGCCAGAGTCGCGCTGCGCCATGCGCCTGTCGCTCTGATGGTCGGCCCGCCGCGCTCCGCGCTTTACTATGGCCGCAAGGCGCAAATCTCATCATGCAATGAACGGCTGATGGTAACCCCCTGCTGCTCACTCTGCTGACGGCAGGCGAAACGCCGCTCGCCCGGCAGCCGCGCCCCCTGATCCTGCATCGCATTGAACAGCGTTTCGGCGCGCGCCAGCTGCTCTTGTGCCTGCGCGCCGAGAAAGCGCTGCGGATCCAGCGCCAGGATAAGCTCGCCGCCGTAGGGGAGCCCACCCGCGCCGTTATCCCACGCCAGCGATTCGGCGCTGGTCATATCGCCGATAAGCGGCCCGGCCAGCAGCTCAACCATTGCCGCCAGCGCCGAGCCCTTATGGCCGCCAAAGGTTAACATCGCGCCGTTCAGCACCTCCGCGGCATCGGTCGTTGGCTGTCCCTGACTGTCGATTCCCCAGCCTTCCGGTAGCGCTTTGCCGGCACGCTGATGCAGCTGGATCTCGCCGCGCGCCGCGGCGCTGGTCGCCATATCAACAATAAACGGCGGTTTGTCCCGCCGCGGCCAGCCAAAGGCGATAGGGTTGGTGCCGAACAGCGGACGCGTGCCGCCCGCCGGGGCGACCCAGGCGTGGCTTGGCGTGCAGGCCAGCCCCACCAGCCCTGCCTCGGTCAACGGCTCAATATCGGCAAACAGCGCGGAAAAATGGACGCAGCGGTTAATCGCCAGCGCCGCAATGCCGTTTTGCCGCGCCTTCTCCAGCAGCAGCGGCAGCGCGCGCTCGTAGGCCAGCAGTGAAAAAGCGCCCCCGGCGTCCGCCCGCGCAATCGCCGGCGCCTGGTCATGGATCTGCGGCTCGGCATCGGGCGATACCTTACCTTTGCGCAGGGTATCGACAATGCCCAACAGCCGCCACAGGCCGTGGGAAGCGCAGCCATCGCGTTCCCCGGCGGTCACATTGCGGGCAATCGCCGCCGCGTGGTCGGCGCTAAATCCATTGGCGCTGAGTACCTCCAGCGCCAGGTCATAAGCTTCAGGTAACGATAGAGTTACCGACTCCATACTGTTCTCCTTTACTCTTCTTCGTCTCCGCTAAAGTTAGCCTGCGGCAGGCAGCTGCGCGCGCCCCAGTAGTAAATCCCCAACGACATCGCCGCCACCAGCACCGTATCCCAGGGGTGACCGATAACATTAAGCCCGCCGAAGCTGCCCAGCCAGGAAAAGAGGATAATCAACGCATAAAACACGATCAGCCACAGCGAAGACTTCACCTGCTGCGCCAGGCTCACGGTATGTTCCGGCACCTTACCTTTGCACATCACGTAGACGACAAACATCACGATTTGCAGCCCCAACAGCCACGAGAGCGTATTCCAGCCGGACCAGTAGACAATCAGCGCCGAGATCATAAACGATACCGGGCCGATGATGCCGAAGGCGCGCACGCGGAACGGCCGCGGCAGATCCGGCGCGTTGCGGCGCAGCCCGGCGGCGGTTACCGGGGCGATGGCGTAGCTCAGCACCAGGGCCGCCGACACCACGCTAATCAGCTGTTCCCAGGAGGGGAACGGCAGCGTCCAGAAAATCGACAGCCCAAAGGTCAGCCATAGCGCCGGGCGCGGAATACCGGACGCTTTATCGATATGGGTAAAGGCTTTAAAGAAAGTACCCGCCTTCGCCCAGCCGTAGATCACCCGCGGCGTCGCGTTCATATAGATATTGCCGGTGCCGCTCGGGGAGATGATCGCATCGCTTATCACCATAAAGGCCAGCCAGCCCATGCCGAGGGTAATGGCGATATCGCGATACGGCAGCGAAAACTGTTTGCTCACCTCGGCCCAACCGCCGTTCAGCATTTCGGTGGGGATACTGCCAAGGAACGCCAGCTGCAGCAGCACGTAGATAATCGTCGACAGCACCACTGATAAAATCAACGCAATAGGGATAGTCCGCTGCGGCTTTTGTACTTCGCTGGCCACCGAGATAATCGGCGTCAGTCCCAGATAAGCGAAGATAATTCCGCCCGCGCTGATCGCCGCTTCCACCCCGGACATGCCGAATGGCGCAATCCCCTGCGCGTGCAGGTTCTCCGGTTTAAAGAAGGCGAACAGCGTCACCACCACCAGCAGCGGCACCAAAAACTTGAGCACGCTGATGAAGTTGTTCGATCGGGCGAAGGTCTTAACGCTGTAGTAGTTAAGCGCAAAGAAGAAACAGAGCAGCAGGAACTGCACCACCCACCCCAGCAGCGTCGGCGAACTGGAGCCCGGTTGGGTCAGCGCCGGAAACCAGGCGGCGGCATATTGCCGGGCGGCGACAATTTCAATCGAGATCAGGCTGGAGAAAGCGATCAGGGTGATGAACCCCAGTAGATAGCCCATCAGCTCGCCGTGGGAAAAGACCGGATAGCGAATAATGCCGCCGGCGCGCGGCAGCGCCGCCCCCAGCTCGCAGTAGACAATCCCCAGCAGCAGCACCGCAAAGCCGCCGATCACCCACGATGCGATCCCGGCCGGACCGGCGATGGAGGCCACGTGGCTGGCGGCGAATAACCATCCGGAGCCGAATATCGCCCCCAGGCCGATAAAGGTGAGATCGGTCAGGGTCAGCTGTTTTTTAAACTTACCCGACTCAGCAACGCGGGTTTGACTGTTATGCGTAGTGTGAATGGTCATGGTGATGCCCTTGCGTCAATGAGAGGAGGAAATCGCTTCCCGGGTCCACTGGCCGTTGACCAGGCGCAGCAGGTTCAAAGGGTTCGCATCCTGCAGCGCCGGCGGTAACAGGGCAGCCGGCGCGTTCTGCAGACAGACCGGGCGCAGAAAACGCTCAATCGCCCGGCTGCCGACCGAGGTCCCGCGTGCGTCGGTGGTCGCCGGCCACGGGCCGCCGTGGACCATCGCATCGCACACTTCCACGCCGGTAGGATAACCGTTAAACAGCACCCGTCCGGCCTTCTCACAAAGCAGCGGTAGAAGACTCGCCGCCAGCGGGCCATCATCCGCCTCGGCATGCAGCGTCGCGGTGAGCTGACCCTGCAGCGCTTTCACCACCGCCTGCAGCTGGGCCACGTCGTCCACTTCCACCAGTAGCGATAACGGGCCGAAAACTTCGGTCTGCAGCAGCGTATCCTGCGCCAGCAGATCTTCGACCTGAGCCTGCCACAGCAGGGTCTGCGCCTGCCCGGCGCCGGCGGCGATGCCGCTCGCCAACTTCTCGATACGCGGGTGCGCCGCAAGCGCCGCCACGCCCTGACGGTAGTGCTGAAGGGTCGGCGCATTGAGCAACACCTGCGGCGTGGAGCCCGCTACCGCCGCGCACAGCGCCGACTTAAAGCGTTCCAGCCCGGCGCCGCGCAGCGCCAGAATCAGCCCCGGACGGGTACAGAACTGGCCACCGCCGAGGGTGAATGACGCCACCAGCTCGTTTGCCAGCGCCTCGGCCCGCGTCTGCAGCGCCTGCGGCAGAATAATCAATGGGTTAATCGCCGACATTTCAGCAAACAGCGGAATTGGCTGCGGTCGCTGCTGCGCCAGCTGATACAGCGCCTTACCGCCGGCCAACGAACCGGTAAAGCCAACGGCCTGAATCGCCGGATGACGGACCAATTCGGCGCCGATATCGGTCCCGAAAATCATATTGAATACGCCGCCGGGTAAACCGCACCGTACCACCGCCCTGACGATCGCCTCGGCGGTCAGCTCGGCGGTGGCCATATGGCCCGGATGGGCCTTCACCACCACCGGGCAGCCAGCCGCCAGCGCCGAGGCGGTATCGCCGCCAGCGGTAGAAAAGGCCAACGGAAAGTTGCTGGCGCCAAACACCGCCACCGGCCCTAACGCCTGCTGATACTGGCGCAGATCCGGGCGCGGCAGCGGCTGACGGTCGGCTAAGGCGGTATCAATACGGGCGGCGAAGGTATCGCCGCGCAGGATCACGCCAGTAAACATCCGCAACTGGCCGCTGGTGCGCGCCCGCTCTCCCTGTAGCCGCGCCAGCGGCAGCGCGGTCTCCTGCCCGGCGATAGCAAAAAACGGCTCGCCCAGCGCGTCCAGTTCATCAGCAATGGCGTTGAGAAAGCGCGCCCGCTGCTGCGGCGTGGTTTGTGAATAGACGGCAAAGGCCTCCTGCGCGGCTTCTGCGGCCTGAGCGGCTTCCTCACAGGAAGCCGGATAAAAGCGGTGGCCGGTGGCTTCGCCGTCCACCGCCCGCAGGCTCAATAGCGTCGCCTCACCGCTGGCAATACGGCGTCCGGCGATAAACTGCCGTCCCGCCATGGTCTGAGATGCATTCATAGTGACTCCTGTGCTCAGAGGCCGACATCCGGCAGCGTCGGACGAGTGGCCAGCGCCTGTTCAACGATCGCCACCACCTGCTGGCGCGTTTCGCCTTCCAGCGCCAGACGCGGCGGACGGGTAATGGCGCTGCCGCGGCCCAGCAACTCTTCACACAGCTTGATGCACTGCACCAGATCCGGACGCGCATCGAGATGCAGCAGCGGCATGAACCAGCGGTACAGCGCCATCGCCTCTTCGTAACGCTGCTGGCGGGCGAGACGGAATAACGTTTCCCCTTCGCGCGGGAAGGCGTTGGACATTCCGGAGATCCAGCCTTCCGCGCCGACGGCGATGCTTTCCACCACCACGTCATCCAGCCCGGCAAACAGCACGAAGCGGTCGCCAACGGTGTTACGCAGGTCGATAAAGCGGCGGGTATCGCCGGAGGAGTCTTTAAAGCAGACGATGTTGTCGCAGTCAGTCAGGGTGGCGAGAATGTCCGGCGTCACGTCGTTTTTGTAAATCGGCGGGTTGTTGTAGACCATAATCGGCAGGTCGGTAGCGCTCGCCACGCTGCGGAAGTGGGCCGCGGTTTCATGCGGTTTTGAGGAGTAGACCAGCGCCGGCATCACCATGATCCCGTCGACGCCGACGCGCTCCGCCTCTTTCGCCATTTTCTGGGCGAAGGCGGTGGTGAACTCGGCCACCCCGGCGATGACCGGAATTTTGCCGCCGGCGGCATCCTTCGCCACCTCGATAATCTGTAGTTTTTCATCGGTGCTCAGCGAGGTGTTTTCACCCACGCTGCCGCATACCACCAGCCCGGAAACGCCATCTTTCACCAGGTTTTTCATCACCGCGTGAGTGGCGTCTAAATCGAGGGAGTAATCGCTACGAAACTGCGTGCTGACCGCCGGGAATACGCCGCTCCAGTGAATCGCTTTTTTGCTCATGCTCGGTTCCTTGTCGTCATTTTGTTAAGTCGAAGTGAATGAATGGTGAATATTCACTGACAGATTGACGTGTCGCGGAACCGGCGGCTTGTCGGTTTTCCCTCAATACGATGACGAAATTAGCACAGTCGGCAAAAGTGTGAGCCAGCGTTTATCCGAGCAGCGTGAGGCGAAAATCGCGCGGCGTCGAGCCGGTCATCGCCTTGAACTGGCGGCTAAAGGCGCTGTGATCGGTATACCCGCACTGCAGGGCGATATCGGTAATCGGCGTATCGCCAGCCAGCAGTTCGGTCGCTTTTTCCAGCCGCACTTTGTGGATCATCTGCCGCGGAGTGAGATGAAAGATCCGTTTGCAGTAGCGTTCGATCTGCGCAATCGACATCCCGCTTAAGGCGGTTAACTCTTCCATGGCGATCGGCCGGTGATAATGGCGGCGGATATGATCGTCGACGATCGCCAGCCGCTGCCACGCCGGATGGCGGGCATGAGCCTCCTGCAGATCGTGCGAGATCCCGGCCATGCCGATCACCTGCCCGCGGACATCGCGCAGCGCCAGTTTCTGCGTCAGGCACCAGCCGCGCTCGCGGCCATTGTAGAGATGCATTTCCAGCTGATCGCGCAGGGTCACACCTTCGCGCAACACCCGCAGATCCTGTTCGGTATAACCCTGACCCAGCGCGGAAGGAAAGACATCGGCGGAGGTTTTGCCCAGCAGCGAGGAGACGCTTTTGAAACCACAGCGGCGGGCCAGCGTCAGGTTCGCCAGCAGATAGCGCGCCTGACGATCTTTGATAAAAAAAACCACATTAGGAATGGCATTGAGCAGGGGCGCAATCAGCGCCAGCGCATTCAGCAGCGCGGGCATATTTTCCGGCCGCTGGCGCGCCAGCCCTTCGCAGATCTGGCTCAGTTCATCGACGGCCAGCTCAGGTTGGTTAACCGCGCGCGGCGGCGCCGCATCAGAAACACCGATCATAAGGCCTCCTCATGGTAAGTGACCGAAGGATATTTATTCACTTTCCGTTAACACCTCAAGCAGCATCCCTCGGTTTTGCGATCCTGGATCCGCTTTACGCCTTCCCCTGATTTAGCCACTGGCGCAATGGTCACTTTCGGTTTACCACAGCATTAAGCAAGTGATTAATAAGAAATAACTATGTGAAATAGAAATATGCCGCGCGCATGACTGTGCAGATTTCGTCATTTTCTCTGACGAAAGCGCTCAAGCAGGTCGGGAAAGGTTGCGCCAGCATGATGAAACATGTTGTTAACTTCCGGAGAGCCTGATGACCGCGCCACGCCCCCCTGTTACGCTGAGAGCTATTGATTCACACACCGGCGGCGAACCGACCCGCCTGATCGTTGACGGATTCCCCGACCTCGGCGATGGCAGCATGGCGGAGCGCCGCGACCGCTTCGCCCGCGACTTCGACCATTGGCGTCAGGCGGCCATTCTCGAACCGCGCGGCAATGACGTACTGGTCGGCGCGCTGCTGTGCAAACCGGTCTCGGCAGCGGCTACCGCTGGCGTGATTTTCTTCAACAACGCCGGTTTTCTGAATATGTGCGGCCACGGCACCATCGGGCTTATCGCCTCGCTGGCCTGGCTTGGGCGTATCCAGCCCGGCGTACATCTGATTGAAACCCCGGTCGGCGACGTAAGCGCTACGTTGCACGACGATGGCAGCGTATCGGTGCAAAACGTCCCGGCCCGCCGCTGGAAAAAACAGATCCGCGTTGAGACCGCGCATGGTCCCGTCATCGGCGATATTGCCTGGGGCGGCAACTGGTTTTTCCTGATTAACGACCACCCGTTCGCCATTACCCCCGAACATATTCCACAACTCACCGCCTACGCCTGGGCAGTGCGCGAGGGGCTGGAAGCCGCGGGGATCCGCGGCGACGACGGCGGCGTTATCGACCATATCGAACTCTTCGCCGATGACGATACCGCCGACAGCCGCAACTTCGTACTCTGTCCGGGAAAGGCCTGGGATCGCTCGCCGTGCGGTACCGGCACCAGCGCCAAGCTGGCCTGCCTGGCGCAGGATGGCAAGCTGCAGCCGGGGGAAATCTGGCGTCAGGCCAGCATCATCGGCAGCCAGTTTACCGCCAGCTACCAGCGCACCGCGGAAGGCATCATCCCAACGATCCGCGGCGAAGCCTGGGTGTGTGGAGACAACCAGTTGATCCTCAACCCTGACGATCCCTTCTGCTGGGGGATCGCGCCGTGAAGCAGTGCGACGTCATCGTGATCGGCGCCGGGATCATCGGCGCCGCCTGCGCGTGGCAGCTGGCGAAGCGGGGGCAGAGCGTGACGCTTATCGATGACGGTCAGCCCGGCGCGACGGCGGCCGGTATGGGCCATCTGGTGTGCATGGATGACGACCCCGCCGAGCTTGCCTTGTCGGCATGGTCGCTGGAACGCTGGCGCACTATCACGCCACGGATGCCCGACCATTGCGCCTGGCGCGGCTGCGGCACGCTGTGGCTGGCGGAAAGCGAAGAAGAGATGGCCGTGGCTGGCGACAAACAGCGGCGGCTGGCCAGCTATCAGGTGCCCAGCGAACGCCAGACCCCGCAGCAGATCGCCGGACGCGAGCCGCTGCTGCGCGGCGGGCTGGCGGGCGGCCTGTGGGTGCCAGGCGATGGTATCGTCTACGCGCCAAACGTCGCCCGCTGGCTGATGGCCGATGCCGGAGACCATCTTACCTGCCTGCACGACAGCGCGCAGGCGATTACCGAACCGCAGGTGCTGCTCGCCAGCGGCAAACGGCTACAGGCGCGGGCCATCGTGGTGGCCTGCGGACTTGAAGCCAACGCGCTGTTAGCGGAAAACTGGCTGCGACCGAAAAAAGGCCAACTGGCGATTACCGATCGCTACCGGCCGCGGGTGCATCACCAGCTAGTTGAGCTGGGTTACGGCGCCAGCGCCCATGGCGGCGGCACCTCGGTGGCGTTTAACCTTCAGCCGCGGCCAACCGGCCAGCTGCTGATTGGCTCTTCGCGTCAGTTTGATAACCGTGAGCGCGAGTTGGATCTGCCCTTGCTGGCGCAGATGCTCGATCGCGCCCGCCATTTCGTGCCGGCGCTGGCGACGTTGAATATCATCCGCTGCTGGAGCGGCCTGCGCGCCGCCTCGCAGGATGGCAACCCGCTGATCGGCCCGCATCCCACGCGCCGTGGCGTATGGCTGGCGCTGGGCCATGAAGGGCTGGGCGTCACCACCGCTCCGGCCACAGCTGAACTGCTGGCGGCGCAGATCCTCGATGAACGCTGCCCAGTGGCGCCCGACGCCTGGCTCCCGGCCCGTTTGTGTCAACAGGAGGCGATTGCATGAAGGCCACGCTCACTATCACCATTGATGGCGAAGCGCTGACGGTGCCGGAAGGCATTAGCGTGGCGGCGGCGCTGGCGTTGACCGGCGACCCCACCACCCGCCAGGCGGTTAACGGCGAGCTCCGCGCGCCGTTTTGCGGCATGGGCGTCTGCCAGGAGTGCCGGGTCACCGTCGATGGCCTTCGGGTGCTGGCCTGCCAGACCCTGTGCCGGGCCGGTATGCAAATAGAAAGGAGCCACGATGAACACGCTGCGCTGTGACATTTTAATCCTCGGCGCCGGCCCCGCCGGCATGGCGGCCGCGCTCTCCGCCGCCGCCTGCGATAAACAGGTGATTATTCTCGACGATAACCCCGCCCCTGGCGGACAAATCTGGCGCGCGGGTCCGCAGGCGACGCAACCCGCCCTGGCCCGGCGCTACCGCGACGCCATCGCCGCGTCTGCCGCCATCCGGTTAGTGAACGGCGCGCGGCTGATTGCCCGCCCCTCCGCGTACAGCGTGCTGTTTGAAACCGCCGACGGCGGCGGCGTGGTTTGCTGGCAGAAACTGATCCTCTGCTGCGGCGCGCGCGAGCTGTCGCTGCCCTTTCCCGGCTGGACCTTACCCGGCGTAACCGGCGCGGGCGGCCTGCAGGCGCAAATCAAACAGGGCCTGTCGCTGAAAGGAGAAAAGGTGGTGATTGCCGGCAGCGGTCCGCTACTGCTGGCGGTGGCGGATACGGTGAACAAGGCCGGAGGCGACGTGACGAATATCATTGAGCAAGCGCCGCTCCCGGCGCTACTGCGCTTCGCCAGCGGGCTGTGGCGCTGGCCGCAGAAGCTGCGCCAGTTAGCGACGCTGGCCCCGAAAGGCTATCTGAGCGGCGCGCAGGCGATCCGCGCTCACGGCACAACGCGGCTGGAAGCCGTTACGCTTCGCCAGCGCGGCGTCGAGCGAACTATCGCCTGCGATCGGCTGGCTATCGGCTACGGGCTGATACCCAATATCGAGACGGGGCTGCTGTTTGGCTGCGCCACGGCACAGGAGGCGATCCAGGTTAACCGCTGGCAGCAGACCAGCGTCACGGATATCTATGCCGCCGGCGAGTGCACCGGTTTCGGCGGTAGCGAGCTGGCGCTGGCGGAGGGCGAAATCGCCGGGTATGCCGCCGCCGGGGCCAGCCAGCAAGCGCAGGCGTTATTTACCCGCCGCGCCCGCTGGCAGCGTTTCGCCGAAGCAATCAACCGTACCTTCCGGCTGACGGAATCCTTGAAAGACGCCGCAACGCCGGAGAGCCTGCTGTGCCGCTGCGAGGATGTACGCTGCGGCGATGTGGCGGCCGCCGGAGGCTGGCTGCAGGCCAAACTGACCCAGCGCTGCGGAATGGGCGCCTGTCAGGGGCGTACCTGCGCCGCCAGCGCCCGCTGGTTGTACGGCTGGCCGCTGCCGCAGCCAAGAGAACCGCTGGCCCCCGCCCGCGCGGAAACGCTTATTGCCCTCGCCCGGCCGAGCGCCGAGCCGTAACCGCTACTCTTCTTCATCACCGCGCCCGGCAGGGACGCCAAGCGCAATAAACTCCTCCAGCAGCGAGGTCAGTTGCTGCAGCTTTTCCGTGGTGAACTGGGCCTCCAGCAGACGATAGGTTTCTTCCACCTCGGCCTGAGCGCTTTCATACAGCGCGGTTCCGGCAGGCGTCAGCGAGACGTACAGCTTGCGCTGATCGTTAACCGGCTTTAAGCGCAGCACCAGCCCATCCCGCTCCATGCGCGTCAAAATCCCGGTCAGGCTGGGGCGCAGGATGCAGGCGCGAAAGGCCAGATCGTGAAAATCCATCGACGGACGTTCGGCGAGAATTCGCACGATCCGCCACTGCTGTTCGGTGAGATTGTGCCGTTTGACGATCGGCCGAAAGTAGGCCATCGCCGCCTCACGCGCCTGCAACAAGGCAATGGTTAATGAATCATGCATAGTATCCCCTCTACAGCCTCATCCAAAACTTATTAACAACTTAATAATTAGCTTTAATCCTGCCATGTACAACCGGTTTCTGCACCTGAAAAGTACCAGCCTCTTCCTGAAAAACAGTCAACTCATTGATTAAAAACCAATAAATTATTGATGTGTAAATATTGTGTTAATCAGATCACAAAACATTCACTTCCAGTTGCTAAACCTGGCCGCAAAGCATAAAAGATGATCATTAACATATTAATGAAATGCATTTAAATCCGAAATCAGTACCAGAGGAGTGGTGAATGAAAGGTACCATCTTCGCCGTTGCGCTCAATCATCGCAGCCAGCTCGACGCCTGGCGCGAAGCGTTTCAACAGGCCCCCTACAAGACGCCGCCGAAAACCGCGGTCTGGTTTATCAAGCCGCGCAATACCGTGATTGGCGACGGCGAGGCGATCCCCTATCCGCAGGGCGAGACCGTACAAAGCGGCGCGACGGTGGCGCTGATTGTCGGCAAAACCGCGCGTAAAGTGGCGGCGGCAGAGGCAGCGAACTATATCGCCGGCTACGCGCTGGCTAACGATGTGAGTCTGCCGGAAGAGAGTTTTTATCGCCCGGCGATCAAGGCGAAATGCCGCGATGGCTTCTGCCCCGTCGGCGCGCTGTCGGCGGTGCGTAACGTCGATAACCTGACCATCATCACCGAAATCAACGGCCGCGAGGCGGATAGCTGGCATACCGGCGATCTGCAGCGTAACGCCGCGCAGCTGCTGAGCGCCTTAAGCGAGTTCGCCACCCTCAATCCCGGCGACGCGATCCTTATCGGCACGCCCCACTCTCGCGTCACGCTGCGCCCCGGCGACCGCGTACGTATTCTCGCCGACGGATTCCCGGCGCTGGAAAACCCGGTTGTCGCAGAAGGAGAGCTGGCATGAAACAGGCACGCATTGAATGGCAGGGACAGGTACGCGACGTGCTGGTCGATGAACGCGACCAGGTGCGCCTGAACGATGGCACGGTATTGAAAGAAGGCGAATTCCGCTGGTTGCCGCCCGCCGACGGCACGCTGTTCGCGCTGGGGCTGAACTACGCCGACCACGCCAGCGAGCTGGAATTTAAGCCGCCAACCGAGCCTTTGGTGTTCATCAAAGCGCCGAACACCTTTATTGGCCACCAGCAGCAGTCGGTACGCCCGGATAACGTCGAATACATGCACTACGAAGCCGAACTGGTGGTGGTGATCGGGAAAACCGCGCGCCGCGTCAGCGAAGCCGAGGCCATGGACTATGTCGCTGGCTATACCGTGTGCAACGACTACGCGATCCGCGACTACCTGGAAAACTACTACCGCCCGAACCTGCGGGTCAAAAGCCGCGATACCCTGACGCCGATTGGCCCGTGGATCGTCGCCAAAGAGGCGATCCCGGATCCGCATAATCTGGCCCTGCGCACCTGGGTCAACGGCGAACTGCGCCAGCAGGGCACCACCGCCGATCTGATCTTCAGCATCCCGTTCCTCATCGCTTATTTAAGCGAATTTATGACCCTGCAACCGGGCGACATGATCGCCACCGGCACACCGAAAGGGCTATCCGATGTGGTGCCGGGCGACGAGGTGATCGTTGAAGTCGAGGGCGTGGGCCGCCTGGTCAACCATATCATCAGCCAGCAAGCGTATGAGGAGACACTGTCATGAAAAAGATTAACCATTGGATCAACGGTAAAAACGTTGCCGGCGCAGACTATTTTCATACCACCAACCCGGCCACCGGCGAGGTACTGGCTGAAGTCGCCTCCGGCGGCGAAGCCGAAATCAACCAGGCGGTAGCGGCGGCGAAAGAGGCCTTCCCGAAGTGGGCTAACCTGCCGATGAAAGAGCGCGCGCGCCTGATGCGCCGCCTCGGGGATCTGATCGATCAGAACGTCCCGGAGATCGCGGCGATGGAAACCGCCGATACCGGCCTGCCTATCCACCAGACCAAAAACGTGCTGATCCCGCGGGCGTCGCATAACTTCGAATTTTTCGCCGAAGTATGCCAGCAGATGAACGGCAAGACCTATCCGGTCGATGACAAGATGCTTAACTATACCCTCGTGCAGCCGGTTGGTGTGTGCGCGCTGGTGTCGCCGTGGAACGTACCGTTTATGACCGCGACCTGGAAGGTGGCGCCGTGCCTGGCGCTGGGGAATACCGCGGTGCTGAAAATGTCCGAGCTGTCGCCGCTGACCGCCGATCGTCTGGGCGAGCTGGCGCTGGAAGCCGGGATCCCGGCTGGCGTGCTCAACGTGGTGCAGGGCTATGGCGCCACCGCCGGCGACGCGCTGGTGCGCCATCATGATGTGCGCGCCGTCTCCTTCACCGGCGGCACCGCCACCGGCCGCAACATCATGAAGAACGCCGGTCTGAAAAAGTACTCTATGGAGCTCGGCGGAAAATCGCCGGTGCTGATTTTTGAAGACGCCGATATTGAGCGAGCGCTCGACGCCGCGCTGTTCACCATCTTCTCGATCAACGGCGAACGCTGCACCGCCGGTTCGCGCATTTTCATTCAGCAGAGTATTTATCCGGAGTTCGTCAAGCGCTTCGCCGAGCGCGCCAACCGCCTGCGCGTGGGCGATCCGACCGATCCGAATACCCAGGTCGGCGCGCTGATTAGCAAGCAGCACTGGGAGAAAGTGTCCGGCTACATTCGCCTCGGCATCGAAGAGGGCGCCACCCTGCTGGCCGGCGGCGCGGATAAACCGTCCGACCTGCCGGCGCATCTGAAAGCCGGCAACTTCCTGCGCCCGACGGTACTGGCGGATGTCGACAACCGCATGCGCGTCGCCCAGGAAGAGATTTTTGGCCCGGTCGCCTGCCTGCTGCCGTTCAAAGACGAAGCGGAAGGGCTGCGCCTGGCGAACGATGTGGAATACGGCCTGGCGTCGTATATCTGGACCCAGGACGTCAGCAAAGTGCTGCGTCTGGCGCGCGGTATTGAAGCCGGGATGGTGTTCGTCAACACCCAGAACGTGCGCGACCTGCGTCAGCCGTTCGGCGGCGTGAAGGCCTCCGGCACCGGCCGCGAAGGCGGCGAGTACAGCTTTGAAGTGTTCGCCGAAATGAAAAACGTCTGCATCTCGATGGGCGACCATCCGATCCCGAAATGGGGAGTCTGATATGGGTAAGTTAGCGTTAGCAGCAAAAATCACTCACGTGCCGTCGATGTATCTGTCTGAGCTGCCGGGGAAAAACCACGGCTGCCGCCAGGGCGCGATCGACGGGCATAAAGAAATTGGCAAGCGCTGCCGTGAAATGGGCGTCGATACCATCATCGTGTTCGACACCCACTGGCTGGTCAACAGCGCCTATCACATCAACTGCGCCGACCATTTTCAGGGCGTCTACACCAGTAACGAACTGCCGCATTTTATTCGCGACATGACCTACGACTACGACGGCAACCCGGAGCTGGGCCAGCTTATCGCCGACGAGGCCGTAAAGCTCGGCGTACGCGCCAAAGCACACAATATTCCCAGCCTGAAGCTGGAGTACGGCACCCTGGTGCCAATGCGCTACATGAACAGCGATAAGCATTTCAAAGTGGTGTCCATTTCCGCCTTCTGTACCGTTCACGACTTTGCCGACAGCCGCAGGCTGGGCGAAGCGATCCTCAAAGCCATTGAGAAATATGACGGCACCGTAGCGGTGCTGGCCAGCGGTTCGCTGTCGCACCGCTTTATCGATGACCAGCGCGCCGAAGAGGGCATGAACAGCTACACCCGCGAGTTTGATCATCAGATGGATGAGCGCGTGGTGAAACTGTGGCGGGAGGGCAAATTCAAAGAGTTCTGCACCATGCTGCCGGAGTACGCCGACTACTGCTACGGCGAAGGCAACATGCACGACACGGTGATGCTGCTCGGTCTGCTGGGTTGGGATAAATACGACGGCAAGGTGGAGTTTATCACCGAGCTATTCGCCAGCTCCGGTACCGGCCAGGTTAACGCCGTGTTCCCGTTGCCAGCGCAGGCGTAAGGGGGCCCCATGCCGCATTTTATCGCCGAATGTACCGACAACATCCGCGAACAGGCCGATCTGCCAGGGCTGTTCGCCAAAGTCAACGAGGCACTGGCCGACACCGGCATCTTCCCCATCGGCGGCATTCGCAGCCGCGCCCACTGGCTGGATACCTGGCAGATGGCCGACGGCAAGCAGGATTACGCCTTCGTGCATATGACCCTGAAAATCGGCGCCGGGCGCAGTCTGGAGAGCCGTCAGGACGTGGGAGATATGCTGTTCGCGCTGATCAAAGCCCATTTTGCTGCGCTAATGGAGAGCCGCTATCTGGCGCTGTCGTTCGCCATGGAAGAGCTCGACCCGACGCTGAACTACAAACAGAACAACGTGCACGCGTTATTTAAATAATGTGCAAATTGCCCGGTGGCGCTGCGCTTACCGGGCCTACAACGGCCATGAATTTGTAGGCCGGATAAGCGAAGCGCCATCCGGCAATACAATGCCACAGGAATCACTATGCTCGATAAACAGACCCGCACCCTGATTGCCCAGCGGCTGAACCAGGCCGAAAAACAGCGTGAACAGATCCGCGCGATCTCGCTGGATTATCCGTCGATCACCATTGAGGACGCCTACGCCGTCCAGCGCGAGTGGGTCGAGATGAAGATCGCCGAAGGCCGCGTGCTCAAAGGCCACAAGATCGGCCTGACCTCTAAAGCGATGCAGGCCAGCTCGCAGATCAGCGAGCCGGACTACGGCGCGCTGCTCGACGATATGTTCTTCCACGACGGCAGCGATATTCCCACCGACCGCTTTATCGTTCCGCGTATTGAAGTCGAGCTGGCCTTCGTGCTGGCCAAACCGCTGCGCGGCCCGAACTGTACGCTGTTTGATGTCTACAACGCCACCGACTACGTTATCCCGGCGCTGGAGCTTATCGACGCGCGTTGCCACAACATCGACCCGGAAACCCAGCGTCCGCGCAAAGTGTTCGACACCATCTCCGATAACGCCGCCAACGCCGGGGTGATCCTCGGCGGCCGGCCGATTAAACCGGATGAGCTCGACCTGCGCTGGATCTCCGCCCTGCTGTATCGCAACGGCGTGATTGAAGAGACCGGCGTCGCCGCGGGCGTACTCAATCATCCGGCCAACGGCGTGGCCTGGCTGGCCAACAAACTGGCGCCGTACGATGTCCAGCTCGAAGCCGGGCAAATTATCCTCGGCGGCTCCTTCACCCGCCCGGTCCCGGCGCGCAAGGGCGATACCTTCCACGTCGACTACGGCAACATGGGCGCCATCAGCTGCCGCTTTGTTTGAGGAGAGCAACATGAACAACGCATTTAAAGAGGCGCTCAAGGCCGGCCGTCCGCAAATCGGCCTGTGGCTTGGGCTGTGCAGCAGCTACAGCGCCGAACTGCTGGCCGGCGCGGGCTTCGACTGGCTGCTGATCGACGGCGAACACGCGCCCAACAATGTACAAACGGTGCTGACCCAGCTTCAGGCCATTGCGCCCTACCCCAGCCAGCCGGTGGTGCGTCCGTCGTGGAACGATCCGGTACAAATTAAACAACTGCTGGACGTCGGCGCGCAAACCCTGCTGGTGCCGATGGTGCAGAACGCCGAAGAAGCGCGGCTGGCGGTCAGAGCCACCCGCTACCCGCCTGCCGGCATTCGCGGCGTCGGCAGCGCACTGGCCCGCGCCTCGCGCTGGAATCGCGTCCCGGATTATATCCACCGGGCCAATGACGCCATGTGCGTACTGGTGCAGATTGAGACCCGCGAAGCGCTGAAAAATCTGCCGCAGATCCTCGATGTCGAAGGGGTGGATGGCGTGTTTATCGGCCCGGCGGATCTCAGCGCTGATATGGGCCACGGCGGCAACCCACAACACCCGGAAGTGCAGGCCGCCATTGAAGATGCTATCCAGCAAATCCGTCAGGCCGGCAAGGCACCGGGGATCCTGATGGCCAATGAACAGCTGGCGAAACGCTATCTCGAACTGGGCGCGCTGTTCGTCGCCGTCGGCGTCGATACCACCCTGCTGGCCCGCGGCGCAGAAGCGCTGGCGGCCCGTTTTACCCACACCGCAACCACCACAACCGATAACAATAAATCCGTCTATTGAACGGATAATGTGGAGCGCAACATGACTACCTCTACCCTGCAACACAATGATAATAAAGCCGTTGAAGTAGAAAACCGGGTGATCAAAAAGCTGTTCCGCCGCCTGATTACCTTCCTGTTTGTTCTCTTTGTTTTCTCATTTTTGGATCGAATTAATATCGGCTTCGCCGGTCTGACGATGGGTAAAGATCTCGGCCTGACCTCCACCATGTTCGGCCTGGCGGCGACGCTGTTCTACGTCACCTACGTGCTGTGCGGGATCCCCAGCAATATCATGCTGGCGAAAGTTGGCGCGCGCCGCTGGATCGCCGGGATCATGGTGGTCTGGGGGATCGCCTCGACCTGCACCATGTTCGCCACCAACCCGCATACGCTGTACATCCTGCGCATGCTGGTCGGCATCGCCGAGGCCGGTTTTCTACCGGGGATCCTCGTCTATCTGACCTGGTGGTTCCCGGCCTACCATCGCGCCCGCGCCAACGCCCTGTTTATGATCGCCATGCCGGTGACCATGATGCTCGGCTCGATACTTTCCGGCTATATTCTGGCGCTCGACGGCCTGTGGAACCTGAAAGGCTGGCAGTGGCTGTTTCTGCTGGAAGGCCTGCCGTCGGTGGTGCTCGGCGTCGTCACCTGGTTCTTCCTCAACGACACGCCGGATAAAGCCAACTGGCTGGATAACGAAGAGAAACAGGCGCTGAAGGCGATGATCGATCGCGAACGGGAACATGCGGCGATCGTCCCGGCTTCGCCGCGCTCCACGCTGCGCGAAGTACTGACGCCAGCGGTGCTGATGTATACCCTCGCCTACTTCTGCCTGACCAATACCCTCAGCGCCATTAATATCTGGACGCCGCAGATCCTGCAGAGCTTTAACACCGGCAGCAGCAATATCATGATTGGCCTGCTGGCGGCGATCCCGCAGTTCTGCACCATTTTCGGTATGATCTGGTGGAGCCGCCGCTCCGACCGGCGCAAAGAGCGCAAGATGCATACCATCCTGCCCTACCTGTTCGCCGCGGCGGGTTGGCTGCTGGCTTCGGCAACGCACCACAGCCTGATCCAACTGATCGGCATTATTATGGCTTCGGTGGGATCCTTTACCGCGATGGCCATTTTCTGGACCACCCCGGATCGGGTGATCAGCCTGCAATCGCGTGCGGTAGCGCTGGCGGTGATCAATGCCATCGGCAACGTCGGCTCTGCCGTCAGCCCGCTGTTGATCGGCATATTACGCGATACCACCGGCAGCTTTAGCTCCGGGCTGTGGTTTGTCGCCGGGCTGCTGATCGTCGGCGCGCTGGTGCTCACCCGCATTCCGATGAGCCAGCGCGAGGACGCCGCCGCCGCACCGGGCTTAGCGGCGCAAAAAGGCCACTAAGGAGCGGGTATGTGCCAGCATCCAATCGCCAACATCGACATCAATAAAGATTACGACGAGAGCCTGGGCACCGAAGAGGTGCACTACCAGTCGTTTTCCCGCATGGCGGCCTTTTTTGGCCGCGACATGCAGGCGCATCGTCACGACCGTTATTTCCAGATGCACTACCTTGATACCGGGCAGATTGAGCTGCAGCTTGATGACCATCGCTATTCGGTGCAGGCGCCGCTGTTTGTGTTAACGCCGCCCTCGGTGCCGCACGCGTTTATTACCGAGTCCGATAGCGATGGTCACGTGTTGACAGTGCACGAAGAACTCATCTGGCCGCTGCTGGAGGTGCTTTATCCCGGCACGCGGGAGACCTTCGGCCTGCCGGGGATCTGTCTGTCGCTGGCAGATAAACCCGACGAGCTGGCGGCGCTGGCCCACTACTGGCAGCTGATTCGTCGGGAATCTACCGCCCAGTTGCCCGGGCGGGAACACACCCTGGCGCTGCTGGCGCAGGCGGTATTTACCCTGCTGCTGCGCAACGCCAGGCTCGACGATCATGCCGCCAGCGGCATGCGCGGCGAGCTGAAATTATTCCAGCGCTTTAACCAGATGATCGACAGCCACTTCCATCAACACTGGACGGTACCGGATTACGCCAGGGAGCTGCATCTGACCGAATCGCGGTTGACCGATATCTGCCGCCGCTTCGCCAACCGTTCGCCGAAGCGGCTGATATTCGACCGCCAGCTGCGCGAGGCGAAGCGGCTGCTGCTGTTTTCCGATAGCGCGGTCAATGAGATTGCCTGGCAGCTGGGGTTTAAAGACCCTGCCTATTTTGCGCGCTTTTTTAGCCGCCAGGTCGGCTGCTCGCCCAGCAGCTACCGGGCGCAAAAAGTACCTGTGTCGTAATACCCCGGCGGCGCTGCGCTTGCCTGGGCTACAGACCACAGGGCGGGTCAGCGCCGCGCCACCCGCCAAAAGCTGCCGAGATCACAAAATTTAATCCCGCCTGAAAAGTACCCGCCGTTGTCGCAAACGTCCCTTCACGACAAGCGCAATAACCGCTTCAATTAAACAACAAAAACAAAACATATATTTAACATTATTTTTCCGATAAATACTGAAGAGGCCCCTATGAAACCTGAAGATTTCCGCGCCGACGCGAAACGCCCGTTAACTGGCGAAGAGTATTTAAAAAGCCTGCAGGATGGCCGCGAAATTTATATCTACGGCGAGCGCGTGAAGGATGTCACCACGCATCCGGCCTTCCGTAATGCCGCGGCTTCTGTCGCTCAGCTGTACGATGCGCTGCACAAACCGGAGATGCAGGATTCCCTGTGCTGGGGCACCGATACCGGCAGCGGCGGCTACACCCATAAATTCTTCCGCGTGGCGAAAAGCGCCGACGACCTGCGCCAGCAGCGCGACGCCATCGCCGAGTGGTCGCGCTTAAGTTACGGCTGGATGGGCCGCACCCCGGACTACAAAGCCGCTTTCGGCTGCGCGCTGGGCGCCAACCCGGCGTTTTACGGCCAGTTCGAGCAGAACGCCCGCAACTGGTACACCCGCATTCAGGAAACCGGCCTGTACTTTAACCACGCTATCGTCAACCCGCCGATCGACCGCCACAAGCCGGCTGATGAAGTGAAGGATGTCTACATCAAGCTGGAAAAAGAGACCGATGCCGGGATCATCGTCAGCGGCGCGAAAGTGGTCGCCACCAACTCAGCGCTGACCCACTACAACATGATCGGCTTCGGCTCCGCACAGGTGATGGGCGAGAACCCGGACTTCGCGCTGATGTTCGTCGCGCCGATGGATGCCGAAGGCGTCAAGCTTATCTCCCGCGCCTCCTATGAGATGGTCGCCGGTGCGACCGGCTCCCCGTACGACTATCCGCTTTCCAGCCGTTTCGACGAGAACGACGCGATTCTGGTAATGGATAAAGTGCTGATCCCCTGGGAGAACGTGCTGATTTACCGCGACTTTGACCGCTGCCGTCGCTGGACCATGGAGGGCGGTTTCGCCCGCATGTATCCCCTGCAGGCCTGCGTACGCCTGGCGGTAAAACTGGACTTTATCACTGCCCTGCTGAAACGCTCTCTGGAATGTACCGGCACCCTCGAGTTCCGCGGCGTACAGGCCGACCTCGGCGAAGTAGTCGCATGGCGCAACATGTTCTGGGCGCTTAGCGATTCCATGTGCTCGGAAGCGACGCCGTGGGTCAACGGCGCATGGCTGCCGGATCACGCCGCGCTGCAGACCTATCGCGTGATGGCCCCGATGGCCTACGCCAAGATCAAGAACATCATCGAGCGTAACGTCACCAGCGGCCTGATTTATCTGCCGTCCAGCGCCCGCGATCTGAACAACCCGCAGATCGACCAGTATCTGGCGAAGTACGTGCGCGGCTCCAACGGTATGGATCACGTTGAACGTATCAAGATCCTCAAACTGATGTGGGACGCCATCGGCAGCGAATTCGGCGGTCGCCATGAACTGTATGAGATCAACTACTCCGGTAGCCAGGATGAAATTCGCCTGCAGTGTCTGCGCCAGGCGCAGAGCTCCGGCAATATGGACAAAATGATGGCGATGGTCGACCGCTGCCTGTCCGAGTACGACCAGAACGGCTGGACGGTGCCGCATCTGCACAATAACGCTGATATCAACATGTTGGATAAGCTGCTGAAGTAATTCACAGCGGGAGGTCATAATGCAATTAGATGAACAACGCCTGCGTTTTCGCGATGCCATGGCCAGCCTGTCGGCGGCGGTTAACGTTGTCACCACCGAAGGCGAAGCCGGTCGCTGCGGCATTACCGCCACGGCGGTGTGCTCGGTGACGGATACGCCGCCATCGGTGATGGTTTGTATCAACGCCAACAGCGCGATGAACCCGGTGTTTCAGGGTAACGGCAAGTTGTGCATCAACGTGCTGAACCACGAACAGGAAATCATGGCCCGTCATTTCGCCGGGATGACCGGGGTGACGATGGAAGAGCGGTTTGCCCTCAGCGGCTGGCAGCAGGGCGCGCTCGGGCAGCCGGTACTGAAGGGTTCGCTGGCCAGTCTCGAAGGCGAGATTAGCCAGGTGCAAACCATTGGTACCCACCTGGTGTATCTGGTGGAGATCCGCAATATTACCCTGAGCCCGCAAGGGCACGGCCTGATTTACTTTAAACGCCGTTTCCACCCGGTGATGATGGAAATGGAAGTCGCAGTCTAAAATCCGCGCCCAGGTTTACTTATCGCCCGATGCGTAAACCTGGCGCTTAATATGCGTCATCTCACCCGCCAGCCTTATTCAACAGCGCGACATGAAGCCCAATCAAAACGTCCACCGCCGCGGAAATTTTGTTCCCGGTAGTCAGCAGGTAATGTTAAGTGCCAGCCTTTTCGCCTGGCGGTACAGGCAATAACCGGAAATTGAGAATAATCTATAGCGTCATGAATAAATTGTTGTTTACCTATATTTGTTAAAAAGGCATCTCCCCGATTCCAGATAGCTTTTTTTAACTTGATATTCCAGGTCTGATAGCTTTCGCCAGCAATTGTATAACCTTCACCTTCAGGCGCTTTTTTGGTCCAGTCAATCTCGCCGCCATCGTATAAATATTGCCATACAGCATAGCGCTCAAGGGTAAACTGGCTGGGTAAAGTACTGACATTTTTAGAATCGATTTTATCGAGTAATTGCGAATTCGCTAACAGTAGCGCCATGGCTTTATGCATGTAACCCAACATAATATCGGGACGTTCGGGCACTCCCTCTTCTGCTTCAAACAAAGAGATATAAGCGAGATAGAGCGCATCATCACGCACTTTTTGACCGTTCGCCGCGGCGTTGGCGACGATTTTCGCCGCCCGATATTGTAAACTTCCCCAGGATTCCTCACCGCTAACAGGCCTGTAGCGATTATTGTATTTTTCTCCCGTCAGGTAGCCCTGAGCTGCGTTTAAATCGTTAGCGTTTAACGCCGATTTAGCGCGCTGATGGTCGGATAAGGTCATTATATTGCGCCCCGTATTTCTGGCAATATAATACGACTGACGACAATCAGAAAGGAGCATAACCATAATGACCATGGCAATAATTCTAAAAAAAATCTTATATATTCTCACCGTGAAGTCCTTTAATTTATTTATAAATATAATGTTTGGAAACTTGTCTCGGTTCGATGTATAGCAAAACGGTTACCCGACCTTTTTTTATAAGTACGTTGCCAGGTAGAACAATTTGTTATTTTATTCAGATCTAATCTTTTACTATACCACCCCTGCTGTTTTGCAATGCAGGCGGAAAGACTTTGATAGAATTTCCCTTTGTCTGCAATGAACTCTTCTTTGATTGTCGCTGGCCCATATTCTCGATCAAGGACCTTAACTTCCTCATTATATAAGGCGAGTGCTTCCCGGCCATCATCAACTTTATAGGCCTGCTGACTGGAATCAACATCAGCGCTAACAAAAACACTTTTCAGCCCTTTATTCTTATCGAAATAAAGCTTCATCTCCTGATATTTCAATGCCCCCACTTCCTGGGGAGTCAGCGTTGAGATAATCAGATCCGGGTCTTTTCCGGCATAATTGATATCTGATACCTCAAGAGAATATAAAGGCGTGTTTCTGGCTTCATCGTAACTCATCCCCCAGCGCAAATTATAAGGGGCTGCCGGCTCATCAACAGCCTGATGTATCTCTCTTGCATGAGCAAATGTTAAATAAAAAGCACTGGCGACGATCATTATCTTTACAAATTTCATAACACGAATTCCCTTTGCTAAACGCTATCCATACGACATGACAAAGCCAGCATAATATCAAAATACCTCTATTTGAAATAAAGATTGTAATCTGCGGGTGATAAAAACCGTTATCCTCAGTTTGAAAGCATATCTTTGAGATGCGCAGAATAATATTGTGAACTTAATCACACATTTACGCGCTCTCGTACTCATATCTAACCGCTTACCCCTTCCAGTAACCGCTTAACCCCCTATACAACCACTCACCGATTTACCCAACTTTACGCGCGCGCTGTTCTGGCAAGATCGAAGGCAGCCTAGCTAATCAATACCTCCATCAACCCTTACTTAAAACCAGACGGCTTCGGCCAATTATTCATCTAATTAACGCCAGGTTTTACTATGGATACCAAAAAACTATTCAAGCACATACCCTGGGTGATTCTCGGAATCATCGGGGCATTTTGCCTCTCAGTCGTCGCGTTGCGCCGCGGTGAGCACGTCAGTGCCCTGTGGATCGTCGTCGCCTCGGTTTCTGTGTACCTCGTCGCCTACCGTTATTACAGCCTGTACATCGCGCAGAAGGTGATGAAGCTTGACCCAACGCGCTCGACGCCGGCGGTCATTAATAACGATGGCCTGAACTACGTGCCAACCAACCGCTACGTGCTGTTTGGCCACCACTTCGCCGCCATTGCCGGCGCCGGCCCGCTGGTTGGCCCGGTACTGGCCGCGCAGATGGGCTATCTACCGGGCACCCTGTGGCTGCTGGCCGGCGTGGTGCTGGCGGGCGCGGTACAGGACTTCATGGTGCTGTTTATCTCCTCGCGGCGTAACGGCGCCTCGCTGGGCGAGATGATCAAGCAGGAAATGGGGCCGGTTCCGGGCTCTATCGCGCTGTTCGGCTGCTTCCTGATTATGATCATCATCCTCGCGGTGCTGGCGCTCATCGTGGTGAAAGCGCTGGCGGAAAGCCCGTGGGGCGTCTTTACCGTCTGCTCGACGGTGCCTATTGCCCTGTTTATGGGGATCTACATGCGCTTCCTGCGCCCTGGCCGCGTGGGTGAAGTCTCGGTTATCGGTATCGTGCTGCTGGTGGCGTCCATCTGGTTTGGCGGCATCATTGCCCACGACCCGTACTGGGGCCCGGCGCTGACCTTTAAAGACACCACCATCACCTTTACTCTGATTGGCTACGCGTTTATCTCCGCGCTGCTGCCGGTATGGCTGATTCTGGCGCCGCGTGACTATCTGGCCACCTTCCTGAAAATCGGCGTAATCGTCGGCCTGGCGCTGGGGATCGTTATCCTCAACCCGGACCTGAAAATGCCGGCGGTGACCCAGTACATTGATGGTACCGGCCCGCTGTGGAAAGGCGCGCTGTTCCCGTTCCTGTTTATCACCATCGCCTGCGGCGCGGTCTCCGGCTTCCACGCGCTGATCGCCTCCGGCACCACGCCGAAGCTGCTGGCCAACGAAACCGATGCCCGCTTTATCGGCTATGGCGCGATGCTGATGGAGTCTTTCGTGGCCATCATGGCGCTGGTCGCGGCATCGATTATCGAACCGGGTCTCTACTTCGCGATGAACACCCCGCCGGCAGGCCTGGGCATCGTCATGCCGAACCTGCATGAGATGGGTGGCGAAAACGCGGCGATGATCGCTGCACAGCTGAAAGAAGTGACCGTCCATGCGGCGGCGACCGTCAGCTCCTGGGGCTTCGTGATCTCCCCTGAGCAGATCCTGCAGACGGCGAAAGATATCGGCGAACCTTCGGTACTGAACCGCGCCGGCGGCGCGCCGACGCTGGCCGTCGGTATCGCCCATGTGTTCCATAAAATCATCCCGATGGCGGATATGGGCTTCTGGTACCACTTTGGTATCCTGTTTGAAGCGCTGTTTATCCTCACCGCGCTGGATGCCGGTACCCGCGCAGGCCGCTTTATGCTGCAGGATCTGTTGGGTAACTTCGTGCCGTTCCTAAAAAAAACCGACTCGCTGGTCGCCGGGATTATCGGTACCGCGGGCTGCGTCGGGCTGTGGGGCTACCTGCTGTATCAGGGCGTGGTCGACCCGCTGGGCGGTGTGAAGAGCCTGTGGCCGCTGTTCGGTATCTCTAACCAGATGCTGGCCGCCGTGGCGCTGGTGCTTGGCACCGTGGTGCTGGTCAAAATGCAGCGCACCAAATATATCTGGGTCACCGTTATCCCGGCAGCGTGGCTGCTGCTGTGCACCACCTGGGCGCTGGGTCTGAAGCTGTTCAGCAGCAATCCGCAGATGGAAGGCTTCTTCTTTATGGCTCAGCAGTATAAAGAGAAGATTGCCGCCGGCGGCGAGCTGACCGCGCAGCAGATTGCCAACATGAATCATATCGTGGTCAACAACTACACCAACGCCGGGCTGAGTATCCTGTTCCTGGTGGTGGTGTACAGCATCATCTTCTACGGCATCAAAACCTGGCTCAACGTGCGCAACAATAAAGTGCGTACCGACAAAGAGACCCCGTACGTGCCGGTACCGGAAGGCGGCGTGAAGACCTCGTCACATCATTAACCCTGATGCCGGATAGTGCTACGCGTATCCGGCCTACCAAAAGCGCATCAACGTAGGCCGGATAAGGCGCTAGCCGCCATCCGGCTTTATTCGTTATCTGGAACTTACAATGTTTGGTAACTTAGGTCAGGCAAAAAAATATCTCGGTCAGGCGGCAAAAATGCTGATTGGCATTCCGGATTACGACAACTACGTCACCCATATGCGAACCAACCATCCGGATCAGCCCTACATGACTTATGAAGAATTCTTCCGCGAACGCCAGCAGGCCCGCTACGGCGGAGACGGCAAAGGCGGCGTACGCTGCTGTTAATGGAGGCAATAATGGCACCGATTGCAGTCACCCTACTCACCGGTTTTCTCGGCGCAGGAAAAACCACCCTCCTGCGCCATATCCTGAATGAGCAGCACGGTTTCAAAATCGCCGTGATTGAAAATGAATTTGGCGAAGTCTCCGTTGACGATCAGCTGATCGGCGACCGCGCCACGCAGATCAAAACCCTGACCAACGGCTGTATCTGCTGTACGCGCTCCAACGAACTGGAAGACGCCCTGCTCGATCTCCTCGACAGTCGCGATCGGGGCGAAATCGAGTTTGACCGGCTGGTGATTGAGTGCACCGGCATGGCCGACCCGGGGCCGATTATCCAGACCTTTTTCTCCCATGAGGTGCTCTGCGAGCGCTATCTGCTGGACGGCGTGATCGCCCTGGTGGATGCCGTCCATGCCGACCAGCAGATGGATCAGTTCACCATCGCCCAGTCGCAGGTCGGCTATGCGGACCGCATTTTGCTAACCAAAACCGATGTTGCCGGCGACACCGAGAAGCTGCGCGAACGGCTGGCGCGCATCAATGCGCGGGCGCCGGTTTATACCGTCATTCACGGCGATATCGATCTAAGCCAGCTGTTTAACACCAGCGGCTTTATGCTGGAAGAAAAGGTTGTCAGCGCCACACCGCGTTTTCATTTTGTTGCAGAAAAGCAGAACGACGTCTCGTCGATTGTGGTCGAGCTCGACTATCCGGTGGATATCAGTGAAGTTTCACGGGTAATGGAAAACCTGTTGCTCTCCTTCGCCGAGCAACTGATGCGCTATAAAGGCATGCTGTGGATCGACGGCGAGCCAAATCGCCTGCTGTTCCAGGGCGTGCAGCGCCTCTACAGCGCCGACTGGGATCGCCCGTGGGGCGATGAAACTCCGCACAGCACGCTGGTGTTTATCGGCATTCAGCTGCCGGAAGAGGAAATTCGCGCCGCATTTCTCGGGTTACGACGCTAACCTGCCCGCCTGCGCCCCAAGGCGCAGGCACCATCCTCTCTCTGACACCTCGCCAAAAACAGGGACCAAACGTCGGCAGCGCGTCGAAAAATGTAAAGCAACGTTTTAATAAGTAACAGCAGAAACACTTTTGGAAATAATAAGAAACTAAATGAATAGGATCCTTAATAATTAATGCCCGCCCTGTTCAGTTTCTGTTTAGCCCACCCATTAAACCGCGGCTAAACAGACCAAATTTGCTGATTGACCTCGCCGTAACCCAACGTCATTACAACATTTTCAAAACACCGCCCTGACAAACCCAGCATAAAAAATTGACGTAAGTCACATTTGCAGAGGTAAACATCGATTGTTAAGGTGCGCTCAGACAAATTTAATGACGAGGAGCAAACCATGAAAAAGCTTAACATCCTGATTGTTGCTGCCCTGACCGCGGTCTCTGGTTCCGCCATGGCGATGGGATTTACCGTTGAACAAGGTAAAAACTTCACCAATCTGAATATGGAAATGGGTAAATCCTCTTCTGGCCTGTACGCCGAAAGCCACTGGCTGAAGAATACCGATGATGGTAGCCAGACCGGCGGCGTTGGCGCGGGTTACAATCTGGAAGTAGGTCCGGTTATGCTCAACGCTGGCGCGAAAGCTATCTACCTCGGGCCGAAAAAAGGCGATAACGGCGTCGCGTTTCCGGTCGGCGGCGGGGTGAACGTGGCCCTGACCGACAGCATCCACGTGTTTGGCGAAGGGTATGTCGCGCCGGACGGCCTGAACAACAGCGTAAAAAACTATGTCGAAGCGAACGGCGGCGTAAGCTGGTCCCCGGTTGGCCCACTGACCCTGAAAGTGGGTTACCGCCATGTGAGCGTTGACGGCAAAGAGGGTCGCCCGAACCACACCCTGATTGATGGCGCCTACGTGGGCGGCGGGGTCACCTTCTGATAGCGGCCAACGTCCCTGCAATAAGATTGACATGCAATAAGGTCTATTCATAAAAAACCTGCCGGATGGCAGGTTTTTTATTGCCGGGTTAAGGGCTTAGCGTCGCACCACCACCAGCTTCTGGTTCACAAACTCTTTGATGCCGAGATCGGAGAGCTCCCGTCCGTAACCGGAACGCTTCACGCCGCCAAACGGCAGCTCCGGCGCGGTATCGGTAAGCCAGTTGATATAAACCATCCCGGTTTCAATGGCGGAGGCCATCCGTTTGGCGCGTTCGATATCCTGACTGAAGACCGCGCCGCCCAGACCATAGTGGGAATCATTGGCCAGCTGGATTGCCTCCTCGTCATTTTTCACCACGTAGATCTGCGCCACCGGGCCAAAGAACTCTTCGAAGTACGCCGGGTTGTCACGGGTGATACCGGTCAAAATGGTGGGTTCAAAGAAATTGCCTTCTCGTGCCACCGCTTTGCCGCCCAGATGCAGCGTAGCGCCATTTTTCACCGCCTCGTCCACCTGTTTGCTTAGGGTGTCCAGCGCATCTTTGGAAGAGAGCGGCCCCAGCGTGGTGCTTTCATCCAGCGGATCGCCGATTTTCACCTGGCGAAACGCCTCACTAAATTTCGCCAGAAACGACTCAGCGATATTTTCGTGCAGGATAAAACGCTTGGCAGCGGTACACACCTGGCCGGCGTTATTCAGCCGCGCCTGGACGCCGATTTTCACCGCGCGTTCCAGGTCGGCATCGTCCAGTACCACAAATACATCGTTACCGCCCAGTTCCAGCGTCGATTTCTTAATATGCTTCGCCGCCTGCGCCGCCACCACGCTGCCGGCTTTCTCCGACCCGGTGAGCGCCGCGCCCTGCACGCGATCGTCGGCGATAATCTTCGCCACCTGCTCCTGGGAGATAAACAGGTTGGTCCACGCCCCTTCCGGTGCGCCGGCCTCACGCACCAGATGGGCAAAGGTCTCCGCGCAGTGCGGCACAATGCTGGCGTGTTTGGCGATAACCGGGTTGCCGGCCGCCAGGTTTGGCGCCAGGACGCGCATCAGCTGGTAATAGGGGAAGTTCCACGGCTCCACCGCCATTAAGACGCCGATGGGATGATGCTCAACCCAGGCGTCGCCGAGTTCGGAGGGATATTTCACCGGCGCCAGCAACGATTTGGCGTTATCGGCATAATAGCGGGCGATCTGAGCGCAAAGTTTCACTTCGCCGCGGCTCTGCTTAATGAGTTTCCCCATCTCCTGGCTGGCGATTTTTGCCAGTTCCTCCGCCCGGCTGTCGATCAGATCAGCCAGCTTATGCAGTACCGCCAGCCGCGGTTCAATATCGCCTTTTGCCCAGGCTGAATGGTAGAGCGCATCCGCCTGCTGCAGCGCCGCCTCCACGTCCGCGTCGCTGTGCGCCGGGTACGTTTTAATAAGCTGATTATTCGCAGGATTCACCGTCTGATAGGCCATATCGCATGTCTCCTTGTTATCGCTATTAAGGCAGTCAAAAATGCCGTTAAGGATATTAAGGGTAGTCGAGATGGCTGGCGATGCGGGTAAAGTTAGGTATATCCGGAATATTCCATAAAGAGGCTAACCGGGGCTACCTTCAGGCCGCCCCGGCGTTATCAATGTTCCAGCGCGGCGATCTCGTCGGCGGCCAGGCCAGTGATTTTCACTACCGTCTCGCGGGCAATACCGTCGTCCAGCATCCTCTGTGCAATGCGCAGCGCCTCGGCATGCTGTCCTTCTTGTCTGCCTTGTTGCCATCCTTCTTGCCGGCCTTCCCGTTTGCCTTTTCTGCGGCCCACTTCCTGTAATCTTTCGGCGATGGTCATTAAGCTCTCCCTGTGCTGAGGAACCCGTTGCGCCACTTCGTGGATAAACCGGCCAAAGCGGCGCGCGTTGCCAGTCTGCAGCAGATAATTAAACAGCGTTTTTAGCTGTCTGTCATTAGCGTCCCCGCTAAGTAAAATCGTCGTCAGCTGCTCAACAATCCCCATTAAATCGCGCTGGCGAATATGCTTCTGTATCAGCTCAAGTAACGCCACGCGCCGGTGGCGAACGATCTCATCGTCGGGGATCACCGTGACATCCACCAGCGGAAAGGGCGATGCATAAAGCTCACTCGCCAGCTGTGGATCGGCAAAACAGTCCAGCCAGTTGAGTGACCACGGGTATGGCGTGGTCGCTCCGTGATAGAACAGCATCGGCACCACCAGCGGTAGTTTTGTATGACCCCCATCAAGATGGCGCTGCATCGCGGCGATGGCGTAGCGCATCAGGCGGAAGGCCATCTGCGCATCCGGCGAGCTCTGATGTTCGATAACCACATAAATGTAGCCCTCGCCAGACGCGGTTTTGAGTGACCACAGCACATCGGAGTACCAGGCCCGCAGGCTCTCCTCGATAAAGCTTGCCGATTCCAGCTGTAAGGTATCGAGGTCGCAGCGCTGACGCAGCGCAGGCGGTAAATGGATCGCCAGGAAATCACGCGCGGTGTCGGCCTGAGTGAGAAACTGTTTAAACACCGCATCATGCGGCGTCGAGGTGGTACCCTTTGCCATCGGCTCATCCCTGCCTGCTTATCCTGCAGGGACTCTACGCGCTCGGAATGTCTCTGACACCCGGGCAATACAACCTTTACGCACCGCCACGAAAATAGATTTCCCCGGACTGCAAGCGCGACATCCTTTTTCGAGGCGGTACGCAAATCCAGGCGGGCGACAGCCTCCGCGCAGCATGCTATAAACGACCTCTCCCTCCTCAGCAAAGGTCGATGCGGTGAACCATACCCGAGATATCCCCCAAACCTTCTGGCGAGACGATCGTCTACCGTGGCTGGAGCTGCGCAGCACCTGGCGCAGCCGCCAGGCCTACAAACGCCACAGCCACCCGCAGCTCTCGGTGGGGGCGATTATCGAGGGGGAAACGCGCTCCCTGTGCAATGGTGAGGAATATCTCCTGCAGCCCGGGGATCTGATCGTGATCCCCCCGCACGCGCCGCATAGCTGTAATCCGCTGCATGACAGGCCGCGCAGCTATCATATGCTGTACCTGGAGGCGGCATGGTGCCACGCGCAGCGCCCGGATATTCCCCCTGGCGCCAGTATCGCCTCGCCGCAGCCACTGTTGCGCGACAGCCCTCTCTTTGCCTGTTTCCAGCAGGTTGTCGCCCTGATGAGCCGCGGGAGCCTTGAACAACTGCCCGCCCGGCTGGCGCAACTCCTGCACGCGCTGCCGCTGTGCGCCGCCGCGCCGCAGGCGCCACATCACGCCAGCGCCCTGCTGTTTCAGCGCCTGGCGACAGATCTGCCAGCGCCGCCGTCGCTGGATAAGCTGGCCCACGACAGCGCGCTTCGTAAAGAGACCGTTATCCGCGCCGTGAAACAGGATACCGGCCTGACACCCGCCAGTTTGATCAACATGGCGCGCATCGAATATGCGAAAACGCGCTTACGCGCCGGGGACCCTATTGCCGATGTCGGCTATCAGGCTGGCTTTGCCGATCAGAGCCATTTCCATAAAACCTTTGTCAGCTATACCGCCGCCACGCCGCGGCAATATGCGCACAGCAGATCAATATCCGACAATAAGTAATACGGCACTTCGCTTAGGGTGGCCTCAGTACCATTATCGAGGCCACTATGCATACCTTATCGACGCTCTTTCCCGCCGCCTTCCCGGCGCTAGCCCTGTCTCACTTTGTCGCTCTGCTCAGCCCGGGCCCTGATTTTTTTCTGCTGGTCGGCTACGCCGTGCGCTACCGGATCCGCGGCAGCATCGGATTGTGTCTCGGCATCGCCGCCGGCAATGCGCTGTATATTGTTCTCGCCATCGTCGGCTGGGGGCTTCTGCGCCAGGCGCCGCTGCTGTTTTTGCTCATTGAGCTGTTGGGGGCGGGCTATTTACTGTGGGTTGGCAGCCTGCTGATACGCAGCCGTCCCGCGACGCTGGCGGTGGAGAGCATTCGCGCATCGCGTCCGGGGTTCGGCAGGCAGCTGCTGCTCGGGCTGGGGTCATCGCTGCTCAACCCCAAAAACGCTCTGTTTTATCTGGCGCTGATGACTTCCCTGCTCGGGCCGGCGGTCACCCTGCTGCAGCAAACGGTGAGCGGGTTGTGGATGGTCAGCGTGGTGTTCTTCTGGGATTTACTGCTGGTGAGTGCGATTGCGCTGCCGCAGGTACAGCGCCGCCTGGGCGCCATCGTCTGGCGAGTCGAGCGGGCGGCAGGGGCGGTCCTGATGATCTTCGGTCTGTGGATTATCTGGCGATTTTTGCACGACCTCGCCGTCAGGTTATATGCTTAAGTTTATGGAAAAACTCGCTGAACTCAAACGCGCCAAACTGCTGGCGCTGTCGCTGCTGCTGATCGCCGCCGCGCTATTTATCACCACCCTGCTGCTGCCGCCGACGCCGTGGGTCAGCGCGCTAAAGGCCATTTCCGAAGCGGCGATGGTCGGGGCGCTGGCCGACTGGTTTGCGGTGGTCGCGTTGTTTCGTCGTATTCCGCTGCCCTTTGTCGCCCGACATACGGCGATTATCCCGCGTAACAAAGACCGCATCGCCGATAATCTTGGCCGCTTTGTCGAGGAGAAGTTCCTCGATACCCCGTCGCTGGTCGCGTTGATCCGCCGCTATGAGCCAGCCCTGATGCTCGGCAACTGGTTCAGCCAGCCGGAGAATGCCCGGCGGGTCGGCCAGCATCTGCTGCAGGTGATGAGCGGTTTTCTTGAACTGACCGACGACGCACGCATTCAGCGCCTGCTGCGCCGCGCGGTACATAAGGCGATCGATAAAGTCGACCTGACGCAGACCAGCGCCATGATGCTGGAGGGAATGACCCGCGACAATCGCCACCAGAAGCTGCTGGATTCGCTGATAAGCCAGCTTATCGCCCTGCTGCAGCGGGACAACTCCCGCGCCTTTATCGCTCGCGGCATCGTGCGCTGGCTGGAGACCGAGCACCCGCTGAAGGCCAAACTGTTACCCACCGAGTGGCTCGGCGAGCACAGCGCCGAGATGGTCACCGATGCGGTGAATACCCTGCTGGACGAGGTGAGCCATGACCGTACCCACCAGATCCGCCAGGCCTTCGACCACGCGGTGCAGAAGCTTATCGACAACCTGAAATCCGACCCGCTCATGGCGCAGAAGGCCGAGAACATCAAAGCATATCTGAAAAATGATGAGACCTTTAACCGCTATCTCGGTGAAGTGTGGGGCGACCTGCGCAGCTGGGTAAAAAACGATATCAGCAGCGATGACTCACGTATTAAGCAGCGCATCGCCGAGGCTGGCCAGTGGTTCGGTGAAACCTTACTCCGCGACGACGCCCTGCGCGAATCGCTTAACGAACACCTGGAACAGGCGGCGCACCGGGTGGCGCCGGAGTTCGCCGCCTTCCTCACCCGCCATATCAGCGACACGGTGAAGAGCTGGGACGCCCGCGATATGTCGCGGCAGATCGAGCTCAATATCGGTAAAGATCTGCAGTTTATCCGCATCAACGGCACCCTGGTGGGGGGGACCATCGGCCTGATGTTGTGGCTGTTCTCGCAGATCCCCTCGCTGCTGCATCTGCATATTGGTTAGCAATGATACTATCCGAACAATAGCGCTGATAAATATTCCACAGGGAGGGAGAAATGATGCACCGGATTTCCCACTGGCTGACCCGCCACGCCGCCGCGCTGTTCTTCCCGGCGGCGCTCATTCTGTATGATTTTTCAGCCTATCTTACTACCGACCTGATCCAGCCGGGGATCCTCCACGTGGTGCGGGATTTCAATGCCGATGTGGCGCTGGCTCCTGCCTCGGTGAGCCTGTATATGGCCGGCGGCATGGCGCTGCAATGGCTGTTGGGGCCGCTCTCTGACCGGATCGGACGGCGTCCGGTACTGCTCATCGGCGCGCTGATTTTCACCCTCGCGTGCCTGGCGACGTTGTTCACCACCTCCATGACCCAGTTCCTGATTGCCCGCTTCGTGCAGGGCACCAGCATCTGCTTTATCGCCACCGTCGGCTACGTCACCGTGCAGGAGGCCTTTGAGGAAAAAAGATCGATCAGGCTGATGGCGGTGATCACCTCCGTCGTGCTGGTGGCGCCGATCGTCGGCCCGCTCTCCGGCGCGGCGCTGATGCATTTCATCCACTGGAAAGCGCTGTTCGGCATCATCGCCGCCATGGGGCTGGTGGCCTGGCTCGGCCTGCTGTTGACCATGCCGGAGACGGTGCGCCGCGGCGATGTGCCATTCAGCCTGCCCGGCGTGCTGCGCGATTTCCGCGCCGTCTTTCGTAACCGCATCTTTTTACTCGGCGCCGCCACGCTGTCGCTGAGCTATATTCCGCTGATGAGCTGGGTGGCGGTATCGCCAGTGATTTTAATGGACGCCGGCGGGCTGACCACCAGCGAGTTCGCCTGGAGCCAGGTACCAGTCTTTAGCGCCGTCATCATCGCTAATCTGTCGGTGGCGCGCTGGGTAAAAGATCCCACCCGCCCGCGCTTTGTGCTCAGCGCGGTCCCCATACAGATGCTCGGCCTGGCCATCCTGATCGTTGGGAATCTGATATGGCCGCACGTCTGGCTGTGGTCAGTGCTCGGCACCTGCTTCTACGCCTTCGGCATCGGGCTGATTTTCCCGACGCTGTTTCGCTTTACCCTCTTTTCCAACGACCTGCCGAAAGGCACGGTCTCCGCCTCGCTGAATATCGTGATCCTCAGCGTCAGCGCGTTATCGATTGAAGGCGCGCGCTGGCTGTGGTTCCATGGCGGCAGACTCCCCTTCCACCTGTTGGCGGTGGCCGCCGGGATCGTCGCCGCCTGCTGCCTGGCCGGACTGTTACGCCATCAGCGCCAGTGTGGGCAAGCGGTGATCGAAGCCCGGCAGTCGTGAGCCCTTTTACGGAGAAAGCTCCATCATGAACGACATTGAACTCAGCCCGGCACAGCGCGACCTGCTGCGCGACAAGCTCAGCAAGTACTGCGAAGAGACCTTCAACCTCGAGCTGGAGCAGTTTGACGCCGAGTTTTTTGTCGACTTTATCGCCAAAGAGCTGGGGCCGCTGTTTTACAACGCCGGTATCGAAGAGGCTATCCGCACCCATCTGGCGTGGAGCGAGCGGATCCAGGAAGAGATGGATTTGAAGAAGGTCTATTAACGCCGCGCGCAGACGCAGGAGATCAATAAAAGCTCACAAACAACAGGGCTATAATGGCGACTCTTTCAGCATCTCCCGTGTACGGGGAAGGAAAATCATGTCGCTTATCACCGATCTACCCGCTATTTTTGACCAGTTCTCAGAAGCTCGCCAGAAGGGCTTTCTCACCGTCATGGATCTTAAAGAGCAGAACGTGCCGCTGGTGGGCACCTACTGCACCTTTATGCCCCAGGAGATCGCCATGGCGGCGGGCGCCATTGTCGTTTCACTGTGCTCCACCTCCGATGAAACCATCGAGGAAGCGGAAAAAGATCTGCCGCGCAACCTCTGCCCGCTGATCAAAAGCAGCTATGGCTTCGGCAAAACCGATAAATGCCCCTACTTCTATTTCTCTGACCTGGTGGTCGGGGAAACCACCTGCGACGGTAAAAAGAAGATGTACGAGTACATGGCCGAGTTCAAGGCGGTCCACGTCATGCAGTTGCCGAACAGCGCCAGCGACGCGGCTTCCCGCGCGCTGTGGAAAGCGGAGATCCTGCGCCTGCAGCAGGTGATTGAGGCCCGGTTTGGCACGCCGATTAGCGAGGCGGCGCTGCGCGAAGCCATCGTGTTGAAAAATCGCGAGCGCCGGGCGCTGGCCCACTTTTATCGTCTCGGGCAACTCAATCCGCCGGCGCTCAGCGGCGGCGACATCCTGAAAGTGGTATATGGCGCCACCTTCCGTTTCGACAAAACCGCCCTGATTGATGAACTGCATGCCATGGCGGACCGCATCCATCAGGAGTGGCGGCAGGGTAAACGGCTGGAACCTCGTCCGCGGATCCTGATCACCGGCTGCCCGATCGGCGGCGCGGCGGAAAAAGTGGTCCACGCCATCGAGGAAAACGGCGGCTGGGTGGTCGGCTATGAAAACTGCACCGGCGCGAAAGCCACCGAGCGCTGCGTGGCGGAAGAGGGCGACGTCTACGACGCCTTAACCGATAAATATCTCGCCATCGGCTGCTCCTGTATCTCCCCCAACGACCAGCGTCTGCAGCTGCTGAGCCAGATGGTGGAGGAGTATCAGGCCGACGGAGTGATCGACGTCATTCTGCAGGCCTGCCATACCTATGCCGTGGAATCGCTGGCGATTAAACGCCATCTGCGCCAGCAGCACGACCTTCCTTATATGGCGATAGAAACCGACTATTCGACGGCGGACCTCGGCCAGCTCAGCACCCGCGTCGCCGCCTTTATCGAAATGCTGTAAGGAGCTGGCGTGAACTATACGGTTGGCATTGATTCCGGCTCCACCGCCACAAAAGGCATCCTGCTGGCGGACGGCGTCATTGTACGCCGCTTCCTCTGCCCCACTCCCTTTCGCCCCGCCGACGCCATCCATAAGGCCTGGGAAACGCTACGCGCTGGCCTCACGGAGACGCCTTTTTTAACCCTCACCGGCTATGGTCGCCAGCTGGTGGATTTTGCCGATAAGCAGGTGACGGAGATCTCTTGTCACGGCCTCGGCGCTCGCCTGCTGGCGCCGGACACCCGCACGGTGATTGACATCGGCGGCCAGGACAGCAAAGTTATCCAGCTGGACACTGAGGGCAATCTCAGCGACTTCCTGATGAATGATAAATGCGCCGCCGGTACCGGACGTTTCCTGGAGGTCATTTCACGGACGCTTGGCGCCAGCGTCGAACAACTCGACAGCATCACCGCAGGCGTCGAGCCGCATGCGATTACCAGCATGTGCACGGTGTTTGCCGAATCGGAGGTCATTAGTCTGCGGTCGGCGGGGGTCGCGCCAGAGGCGATTCTGGCCGGGGTGATTAACGCCATGGCCCGGCGCAGCGCGAACTTTATTGGCCGCTTATCGGCGCAGGGGCCACTGCTGTTTACCGGCGGCGTCAGCCACTGCGCCACCTTTGCCCGGATGCTGGAAAGCCATGTCGGCATGGCGGTGACAACCCATCCCGACGCCCAGTTTGCCGGGGCGATCGGCGCAGCGCTGATCGGCCAGCGCCAGCGGAGGCGCGGATGACAACCTTCCTGTTTTTATTTCATTCCACGGTGGGGGTGGTGCGGATGCGCAAAGCCCTGCAGGCGGCGGGAATGACCTTCGAGGTGAAGGATATTCCGCGCCAGCTGCGCAGCGGCTGCGGGCTGTGCATTTACCTGAGCTGCATGCCAGGCGATGAGCAACGATGGGTTATACCCGGCGAAACGGCAGCCCTGTTTCGCGTCGCCGGAAATGACTATCACCTGTTGGCGACCTATGCGCACCGCGGTAGCCCGGATGAGGCGTTAGCCGACATCCGGGACGCTTCCCCGGTAGCGCTTACGCTTACCGGGGCTACCGACAAAATGCCCAACCGTAGCCCGGGTAAGGCGTAAGCCGCTACCCGGGGGCTGGCAGCTTAGCTTCAGCCCAACAGCTGGCGAACGCAGGATTTGAATACCCGCACGCCATCCGCCAGCGCGGTGCGATCGAAATGCATTTCCGGATGATGCAGGCCCGGCAGCAGGTTGCAGCCCAGTCCCCAGAAGCCACCTTTCACCGCCGGGCGCAGACGCAAATAGTGGAAAAAATCTTCGCTGCCCGGCGTACTCTTCGCGGTCGTTAAGCCTGCCTCGCCAAAGGTTTCGCATATTGCCTGGCTTATGATAGCCGTGGCTTCTGCGTCGATAATCGCCGCCGGCATCTCTTTGACTACCCGGATGTCGACGCTGGCGCCATATGCTGCTGCGCTACTCTCGATAGCCCTGACCACGCGTTCTTTGAGTGTCGCCATGCCGTCATTTTCCTCGCAGCGCAGATCCCAACAGACGTGCGCTTTCGCCGGCACCGAATTGGTGACGCCCGCATCGCAAAGAAAGCGCGTCGCTTTCGCGCTCCAGGTAAGCGACGGCGCCAGATGGATACCGTTCACCGCCTGTACTGCATGCGAGGCGGCATCCAGCGCGTTAATGCCCAGATGCGGACGAGCGGCGTGAGCGGCTTTGCCGTGAAAATCCACCATCACCGTCGCCGAAGCGGAATAGTACATTGCCGGTACCGCCTGGCCCATCTGACACTCTTCCAGCGGCCGGAGATGGAAGCCGAACAGCATCTCTACGTCATCCAGTACCCCGGCCTCCGTTAAAGCGATCGCGCCCGTCCCCAGCTCTTCAGCAGGCTGAAAAAGCACTTTTAACTTCCCACGCTTTACCAGCCCCTCGGCGAGGATCTCTTCGGCGGCGGTTAATACCACCGAAGAGTGGCCATCATGACCGCAGGTATGACGGGCCTCTAAGCGGCCATCGATAATATGGCCCAGCGCATCCATATCTGCCCGTAGCGCCACCACTGGCCCCGGTTCCCCGCTATCGATTTCGGCGACAATCCCGGTAGTCCCGCCAACGTTGCGGTGAACCCGGAACCCTGCCGCCGCCAGGGCGTCGCCGATGTAAGCCGAGGTTTTGTACTCCTCAAAGCCCAGCTCAGGTATTTGGTGCAGATAATTGAAATGCTCTAACGTTCGCGACACGACTGACTCCTTGCCTTTCATTATGCCATCACGCGCATGACCAGCATGGCGATGACGGCGTTGATAATGCTCACCGCCATCAGCAGCGGCCAGTATTTTTTCGGTACATCCGCCACCCCAAGCAGCCGCCCCATATACTGTAGTTGCGAACCCATCAGGAAGATGGCCGGGATCAGGATGGTGACGTCCGCCACGTTGAGGGTGCCTTTACTCAACAGGCTCACCGCCACTCCCGTCCCCGCCGAGGCGGAAAGCCAGGAGGTGAGCAGCACGGTAATCGCTTCGCCCGGTAAGCCAAACAGGCCCATCAGCGGCGCGCAGACCTGGCCTATCAACTGCATCACCCCGAGCAAATTAAGCATTTCGGCGATCACATATGCCATTAATACATTCGGCATCAGGTTGTTTATGGCAATATTAAATCCTTTACGTGCACCGATAACAAAAATATCAAACGGATTACTGGCCACTTTTTCCGAATTACTCATTATCAAAATCCCCTTTATAGGCCGTATTCAAAACCAGACGGGTGATTGCCGCGCCAACGAATTTCAGCACAAACATTAACAGCAGCGGAATAATAATAGGGATGGTTAACGACGCGAAAAGCGCTGAGCCAATGGAGAAATAGTTATTGATCAGACCGGCGCCGGAATATTGCCATGCCCCCATAATCACCACATCTTTCCGACTAATTTTTTTGCTGTCATACAGCTCTTTGGTCAACGCGGCCCCGGCATCGGTGCTTTGGAGGTCGGTAATTAACGCCAGACCGGTATAACCCGGGATCCCCAGTAACGGGCGTAACAACGGCGTCAGCAGCTTATGCGCTGCACGTATCGCGCCATAATGGGTAAAGATTTCCAGCAACCCCAGCGCCAGCATCACCGTAGGGACCAGCGACAGCGCAAACAAGAAACCGGCCTTGGCGCTGATGCCGCCGCTGCCGATAAAAGTGTTAGTTTCCGGGGTCTTCATCGTACCAAATGCGCCGCCGAGGGTGGTAAAGTCGAAAGCCCCCAGCCAGGCCATCCCTTCCACTTTAAACAGCAGCCCGGAGAAGACTAATAACACCACCACCAGCGAGATCCATGCCCCAGGTCCTACCCGCCACTCATTTGTCGCGTCGTCGGAGGAACGTTCCAACGTTTTATTTTCACTCATACCCTGTCCTCACATTATGAAATATCTTATTGGTCTTTTGCCATTTGGACGCTTTTCAATGTATTGGTTTTGGCATTGATTATTTTGACGTAAAACACCCATCAATAAATAAGGTGCCTCTCTTTTCCCGAAAAGCCGGCAACTGGCATATACCTCACTTATTTATCTTTTTACTGGCATATCGATATCTTATTATTGGCAACCACCGGTGGTACTGGTTTATTGCCATGGCAGTTAATCCGTTCCGTGACTCCCCTTGTCTGTTATGTACCTGAATCACGATTATCTATAACTAGCCGGGATGATAAATGTCTGGTAAAGGATGTTATTGTTGACCTGAAGTCAACAAAGGAGGGAGACAGGATGTTGCACGAACGTCCCATGAGCTATCTGTACGAAGTGGGGATCCAGGGGGGCATTCGGCGGGCCGCTGATATTCTGGGGATTAATCCGTCGGTTATCAGCCGCCAGATAGCGCAGCTGGAGCGAACGCTGGAACTCCCTCTGCTGGAGCGACAGGGGCGCAATGTGGCGCTCACTGAAGCCGGACGTTTGCTGGCCGAGGATTACCACGAAAGCCGCCAGCGGCGGGAAAAGCTGGAGAGTCATCTAAAGGATTTACGCCATATGCGTGGCGGCACCATCTCTGTGAGAATTGGCGGGGGGTTGGTGACGACCTTTATCGAGTCGGTGATGAGCACGTTTTCGCAGTCGTGGCCGAACGTATTCGTTGATATTAGCGTCGGCAATATGCAGGAGATGCTCAACGATATCGCCAGCGGTGAAGCGGATATGGCGGTCGCCTTCGGCCCCATCGGCAATCCGGAGCTTAAACGCCACAGCTTCCAGTGGGGGCCCATCTGCGCGGTGGTCTCTCCGCAGCATCCCATCGCGCGACAGTCAATGGTGACCATCGATGAGCTAACGCAATATCGCCTGATCGCCCTGACAGAAAGCTTTGGCCTACAGCGCCATATGAACGCCATGTTTAAAACCGCCGGGCGGCAGTTTCATCCGGCCTATCGCTGCAACCTCTTTTCCACCGCCATGAGCCTGAGCCAGGCCGGTCTGGGGATCTCTTTCATGACCGAATTCGCCGCCCGGGAAGCAATCGCTCACGGCATACTAAAGGCGGTCCCCATCGACCATCCGATCGCCAGCAGCGCCCAATGCCACTTATTACGCAACTCGAACCGCCGCTTTCCCCCCGCCGCGCACCATATGTGGCGCTTACTCCATAACGCCTTTCGCGATGCGCAGCGGGCGATGACGGTGTGACCCTATTCGCTCACCACAAAGCGCGTCGCCGCAAAGCAGTTCAGAAGACGGTGCATGAGAAAGACCAGAGTCAGCGTCACCACCAGCGAGACCGTCACCGAGGTGATGCGGTACAGGTCGCTGAATACCAGATCCTGATAGGGATGCAGATTCTGGCCGAACATAATGCCGATGGTGGTGATGCTGGCGAAGCCCACCCCGGCGCCCACTTTCTCCATCACGTGCAGGCGGGCGCTGAAGGCCAGCCCGAGACCAATCAGCGGCATCATCAGGATCATGTGGTTGCTGAAATCATAGATGATCAGTTGCACCACCAGAATATAGAGACAGGCCAGCACCACCCCGACGACGCGCCAGATCGAGCTGATCACCGCCCCGCGATAGTGCATCGGAAACAGGATCAGGATCCCGGCCATCAGCGCCGACAGCGAGTCACTGAGATCGCAGATCTGGAACACCACAAAGATGATCGTCGCGACCGTACCGGAGAGCAGCGACTCGTGGCGAATGCGGGCGGCGTCTTTTTCAATGCGCGGCGGCGGCTTGCGCGGTTCGACGTCCGGGATCAGGTAATGCAGCAGCGCGCTCAGCGCCACCGCCAGCACGCAGGCTTCCATATTGGAGAACATCAGGGTGTGCCAGTTGCTGGTGGGATAGCTCATAAAGTTGAGCATCGTGCTCTGGCACACCACGCCCATCGACCCCAGCAGAAACAGCGGCCCCTGGCTCATAAAGCGAAAACGCATCACGTACAGGGCGAACACCACCAGGGTCATGATCACCGGCCACTGTGACAAATAGCCGACAATCAATACCATTTCGACGCAGTTCACCGCCGCGCTGAACACAAACTGGCGGGCGACATGGCGGTTGAACACCGGCACCAGCGACATCAGCATCAGCGGATACACCACAAAAAATACGCCGTACTGCACGTCGTAGAAGGTGGAGATACTGAGCGCAATCGTCCCGGCCACGGCGATACGCACCGTCTGGCGAAAATCATTCGCCGTGTAGACGATATTGCCGTGCGGCGTAAAGACGTGCGCCAGGGTATTAATAGACATAGTGCAACCAGCTCACCAGGTGGATCTGCAGGCCGGCGAAGGTGCGGGCGAAAGGTCCCTCGCTATTGTACAGCTGCACCGTGGCGCGGGCGCCGGTCGGCAGCGGTTTCGCCAGCGGCTGATCCAGCGCGACGTGAATGCGCATGCGCTGTGCGTCGCGCACCCAGCGGGTGGACTGCTCCGGCTGCGACAGCTGGCCGTTCACCGCCTCCTGCCCCGCCAGAATCCCGGCATCGCTGCTGGTGACGTGCGCCGGGAAGACTTGCCCCGGCAGGGCATCAAAGACCACCGCTGCATCGGTATTCACCGCCGTGTGGCGCAGGCTCTTTTCACGGAAGTCGGCGACGATGTCAGTGTTGTTGTTGACCAGCGCCAGCACAGCCGTCGCCGCGGTGGCGTAGATCCCCGGGTTAAGCTGCAGGTTGCTGACCATACCATCAGTTTCGGCACGTACCTGGGTCCAGGCCAGGTTCAGCTGCGCCTCCTCCAGCGCATTACGGTATTTCTGCAGAGTGACGTTGCGCTTATCGTCGCGCTCGCCGCGCTGGATCAGCAGGTTCTGGATCTGCGCGTTCAGCGCCGAGACCGACTGCTCGCTGGTCTGCCAGGTGGTCCGCACCTTATCGAGGTCGGACTGCGAGACGTTCTGCATCGTACTCAGGCGCTGGTAGCGATCGAGCGTGACCTTATCGTTACGGGCGGTGTACTGTGCGGTGCGCAGGTTGGCGCGGGCGGCGGCGATTTGTGCATCCAGTTGCTGGTTGCTCAGTTTCGCCTGCTCAAGGGCGATTTGCGCCGCTTCAACTTTATTAATGAATGGCGTTGGGTCGAGCTCATACAGCAGGTCGCCCTTTTTCACCTGGCTGTTGTTGTGCACGTAAACGTGCGAGACATAGCCGGAGACCCGCGACGATACCGGGGTCACCACGCGCATCACGGTGGAGTCCGGCGTCAGCGGGATCCAGATATCGGCAACGATAAACCAGGCGAATATTCCCAGAAAAGCGGCAATACTCACCCGTACCCAGCGGGCAAATTTTTGTTCAGGCGTCATCATAGTGTGTTAGATCTTGTTATCTTCTTCGCGGATATTCCGCAAACGGCAGGCGATTTGATTTAATGTGGCGCTGAAGGTGGCGAGGTCGGCCTCCGGGATGGTCTGAGTCACGCGTTCCTGATAGGTCTCGATCACGCAGCTCAGTTTTTCCAGAATCGCCCGCCCCTCGGCGGTCAGCGTCAGCAGGCGAATGCGTTTGTCATATGGCGATGTAGAACGCACCAGATAGCCCTGCTTTTCCAGTAACGAGAGGGTGCGCATCAGCGGCGGCAGTTCAATTCCCTGCACCTCCGCCAGTTCGCTGACCGAGACGTTGTCTCCCAGCTGATGCAGTTGCATCAACACCGTCCAGCTGGACTGGGTGAGTCCGGTATCGGTGATAGCGGAGTCAATAATGGCGCGCCACTGGCGCACCACCATGGCCATTCTCATCCCCAACGGGCGGCGGACAAACAGGTCGTCTTCGGTCACAGGTTTTCCTCTCATTGTTGAGAAGAAAATAATACTTATCAGGGTAAGTATCAAGAAACGGACGATCGCGCCGCATCAATTGATAAATTTCGTGAATGTATTCCCCGGCGTCGCCAGCGCTTACCGGGGCAAAGAAGGAATGATGCCTGAAAAAAACCGCACTTTTTAATTGATCTGATCCCGACGCAGGCCGATGTCTTTCAGCTGTTCGTCGCTCATTCGCTGCAAAGCTCTGCGCGTTTGCTCCTGAAGCCACCATTTTTTGATAAACCGCACCAGCAGTACGAAACCGATAAATGGCTGTCTTGCCCTGTTCTCGTGAAATTCCATCCTCTACCTCCTCACCTTGCCAGAGGCTTTATCTTCACGGATTTGGGGCCAAGGAATACAGATTCACAAAACGCTTTTCTTTAACATACAGATTAGCTAAAACGTACACCAGAGCCCAATTTTTACGCCAATCTGTACTGGTTATTCCATCTGTATGGCGGAAATTAAGGATACAGCATGACCCGCTACCAACATCTCGCTACGCTGCTGGCCGAACGCATCGAACAGGGCCTGTATCGCCACGGCGAAAAACTGCCGTCGGTGCGCAGCCTGAGCCAGGAGCACGGCGTCAGCATCAGCACCGTCCAGCAGGCCTATCAGTTGCTTGAGCAGCAGCAGATGATCGTACCGCAGCCGCGATCGGGCTATTTCGTTGCCCCGCGCAAGGCCCAGCCGCCGGTGCCGCCGATGTCGCGTCCGGTACAGCGCCCGGTGGAGATCACCCAGTGGGATCAGGTGCTGACCATGCTCGACGCCCGCTACGATAAATCGATTATCCCCTTCGGCGGCGGCTCGCCGGATGTCACACAGCCAAGCCTGAAGCCTATCTGGCGCGAACTGAGCCGGGCGATCCAGCATAACCTCAGCGAAGTGCTGAACTATGACGAGCTGGCCGGGCGCCGCGAGCTGAGGGAGCAGATCGCCCGTCTGATGCTTGACGGCGGCTCGATAGTGACGGCTGACGATCTGGTGCTCACCAGCGGCTGCCATAGCGCGCTGTCTCTGGCCTTGCTGTCGGTATGCCAGCCTGGCGATATCGTGGCGGTGGAATCTCCCTGCTACTACGGCACGATGCAGATGCTGCGCGGACTGGGATTAAAGACCATTGAGATCCCTACCGATCCGGAAACCGGGATCAGCATTGAGGCCCTGGAGCTGGCGCTGGATCAGTGGCCGATCAAAGGGGTGATCCTCGTGCCAAACTGCAATAACCCGCTGGGCTTTATCATGCCGGACGCTCGCAAGCGCGCGGTGCTGAACCTGGCCCAGCGCCACGATATCGTGATTTTCGAGGATGATATTTACGGCGAGCTGGCCACCGAGTACCCGCGCCCGCGCACCATTCACTCCTGGGATATCGACGGCCGGGTGATGCTCTGCAGCTCTTTTACCAAAACCATCGCCCCCGGCCTGCGCATCGGTTGGATAGCGCCCGGGCGCTACTACGACAAGCTGCTACAGATGAAGTACGCCGCCAGCGGCACTAACGTCCCTTCAACCCAACTGGCGGCTTGCAATTTTATTCGCGAAGGCCACTACCACCGTCACGTGCGGCGGATGCGGCAGATCTATCAGCGTAATATGGAGATCTACACCTGCTGGCTGCGGGAATTTTTCCCCTGCGGGATCTGCGTCACCCGCCCAAAAGGTGGTTTTATGCTGTGGGTGGAGCTCCCGGAGCAGGTGGATATGGTCTGCGTCGCCAAACAGCTGTGCCGGCTGAAGATCCAGGTCGCGCCGGGCTCGCTGTTTTCGGCAGCGGGCAAGTATCGCAACTGCGTCAGGATCAACTGCGCCCTGCCGCCGACCGAGAAACATAAAGCAGTGATGGTGAAGCTGGGAGAAGCGGTGAAGGTGGCGATGGAGTGAAGTTTAATCTGTTCTCCCCGCTGGCGCTGCGCTTACCGGGGCTACGGGTTACCCCGCGTCCGCAAATCAGCTTCACTGGTCAAAAAACACCATTCCCTTATACGGCTGCTCACGGCAGGCGGCCAGCCTCTGGGCGAGACTGCCGACGTGCAGCTCCAGCTTGTGGCCATCGGGATCGAGGAAATAGTGCGAGGCGCCTTCGCTGCGGTTTAGCTTCCAGACCGCCACGCCGGCAACCTCCAGGCGGGCGGCGAAGCTGGCGAAATCCGCCTCGCTAATGCTAAACGCATAATGGGTGTAGTCGCTCTCTTCCGACGGGGTGATGCGCCGCTGCGGATCCAGCGACAGGCACAGCCACAGATCGCCGCAGGAGAGATAGGCGCCACTGTCCCAGCGGGCGTGCAGCGTCATGCCCAGCAGTTGCTGATAAAACGCCACGCTCGGCGCCAACTGGCTGACTGCCAGGGTCAGGTGATTCAGTCCACTCAGCATGTCTGTTCCTCCAGTGAATTCACAATGAACTGACGCAGCCATTGATGCGCCGGGTCGCGGTGCCAGCGCTCGTGCCACAGCATCAGCATCTCAAAGCCGGCGACCGCCAGTGGCGGCTCGACGACTTCCAGCCCGCTCTGCCCGCGCACCAGCCGCTCCGGCAGCACCGCCACCAGATCGCTATTGCGCAGGGTCTCCAGCATAAACAGGAAATGTGGCACGGAAAGGACAACCCGCCGCGCCAGGCCAAGATTCGCCAGCGCGGTATCGGTCGCCGCGCTGAAGCCGCCCCCGTCCGGGGAGACGATCACGTGCTCCAGCTGACAGAACGTTTCCAGGCTAAGCCCAGGCCGCAGCGCCGGATGCTCCGCCCGGCCTGCCAGCACATAGCGTTCGCGAAACAGCAGGCGCTGATGTAGCCCCGGCGGCGCGCCCTCGCGGGTATGAAAGAAGAGATCTACTGTATCGCTGGCCGCCTGCTGCTCCAGCCGCGCCGGCTGTAGCTCGAACACCGCCAGCCGACTGCCGGGAGAGGCCAGCCGTAGCCTGCCCAGCATCGGCAGGAGGATCGCCGAGGCCATATAGTCCGTCGCTGCCACCCGCCAGGTCTCCGCCGCCGTCGCCGGATCAAAAGGGCTGACCGGCGCCACCGCCTGCTCCAGTGCGGCTAGCGCTGCGCGCAGCGGCTGGCGAAGCTCATCGGCACGGGCGGTGGGCTGCATGCCGCGCGGGCCCGGCATCAGCAGCGGGTCGGCGAAAATCTCCCGCAGCCTGGCGAGCTGAATGCTCACCGAGGGCTGCGACAGATTCAGCCGCTGCGCCGCCCGGGTGACATTATTTTCACTGAGCAGCACATCAAGCGTGCGCAGCAGATTAAGATCCAGACGATGTAAATTAATCACGGCTATACCTGGAATTTAAGTAATTAATTTCTACTATAACGTCAGCTTTCCTACTCTGCAGCTCTCCATACGCCAGAGGTGATGTTATGAAAGTACTGCTGATTTACGCCCATCCGGAACCGCGCTCGCTTAATGGCGCGCTGAAAAATTTTGCCGTCCGCCATCTGCAGCAGGCCGGGCATGAAGTGCAAGTCTCCGATCTCTACGCCATGCGCTGGAAGGCCGGGTATGACGCCGATGACAGCGGCGCCCCGCCGGTCGGCGAGTTCTGGCGGCCGACCCTCGATTCCAAACAGGCCTTTGCCCAGGGCACCCAAAGTGCGGATATCGCAGCCGAGCAGGAAAAGCTGCTGTGGGCCGATACGGTGATTTTCCAGTTCCCGCTGTGGTGGTTCTCAATGCCCGCCATCATGAAGGGCTGGATCGACCGGGTGTACGCCTGGGGCTTTGCCTATGGCGTCGGCGAGCACAGCGACCGCCACTGGGGCGATCGCTATGGGGAAGGCACCTTCGTCGGCAAACGGGCGATGCTGATCGTCACCGCCGGCGGCTGGGCGGAACACTATTCACCGCGCGGGATCAATGGCCCCATCGACGACATCCTGTTCCCCATTCAGCACGGTATGCTGTTCTATCCCGGCTTTGAGGTGCTTCCGCCGCTGGTGTTCTACCGCACGGATAAAACCGATGCCGGGCAATTCGCCGACCAGTGCGCCACGCTGGCCGAGCGGCTGGACACGCTGTGGCAAACCGAGCCCATTCCATTCCGCCGGCAGAATCATGGCGATTATCTGATCCCGTCGCTGACGCTGCGCCCGGAGCTGGCGCCGGGGCAAAGCGGCCTGGCGGTGCATCTGGCAACGAAATAAACCTCAACGCGATAGCCCATCCGGGTTATCGCGTTCATTAATATGACAATTTGTGAGCCTCCACGCATTAACGGTATCCCGTCGCACGAAGCCACCTCTCATATTGATAGCGATCAAGAATAATCATACCGTCTGGTCGGTATGATTCCGGCCATGAATATGGAAGCCCAGCATCGTAAAAAAGATCCCGTCCGTCTCCACCGTCAGTTGCTTGAATCGGCAGCGATGATTGCCGGCCGGGATGGTATCGCCGCCCTGTCGCTGAACGCCGTCGCCCGCGAGGCTGGCGTGAGCAAAGGTGGCCTCCTGCATCACTTTCCCAATAAGCAGGCGCTGATTTTCGCCCTGTTCGCCCGGCTGCTGGCGATCATGGAAAAGGCGATTAGCGAACTGATGGCCGCCGATAACATCGCTTACGGGCGCTTTACCCGCGCCTATTTGCGCTATCTGTCCAACCCGGAGCTGACGGACACTCACGAAAGCCGCCAGTTGATGGTGCTGTCGCTGGCGATGCCGGACGAGCCGGTGCTGCGAAAATGCTGGCGCGACTGGATGCTGGATCACCTGGCGCAGGGCGATGCGCTGGATAACGGCCCGACCGGCACGCTGGTACGCTACGCGGCCGACGGCATCTGGTTATCGGAACTGACCGAAGGGCGCACCATGAGCAGTGAACACCGCCAGTCGCTGGTGAACGATCTGACCAAAATGACGCTTCCCGCGTGAAGCGAATAGAGTGAGGCCGCGATGCGCTACAACATCAATGCCCGTCTCATTTATGATGCAACGGACGGCACGCTTACCCTGCCCGGCAGCGATGAACCGGATAGCCAGCTATCCATCACCGCCAGCGCGCTACTCTATTTTTTTCTCCGCCATACTGGCGTCGTCAGTCGCGATGAAGTGTTGAAAAAAGTCTGGGATGATAATGGCTTAACCTCTTCCAACAGCAACCTCAATCAATACCTGAGCATGCTGCGTAAAACCTTCCGCCACTACGATATCGATAACATTATCGTCACTGTATCGCGCGGCATGCTGCAGCTGAATCAGGATCTGAGCATTGAACTGCTCGATGCCGGGCCGGCGCTTACCGAGGGTGCTAATCCACCCGAGAGGGCTGTTGAAACCGCCCCTCCGGCGGCGACAACGCCGCCCACCGATTCGCCACATGCGCGCGGAATGTGCTGGTATCTGGCCGGCGGCTGTCTGCTGATCATCGCCCTGCTGCTGGTGGCATTCACTTTTGCCGGTACCCACGTCGCCCGACCGATCAATCTGACGCTGATGAACCACAGCCAGTGCGAACTGCTGGCCAGCGATGAAATGCTGCGTTCGGTTTCCGCCACGGCCTACGGTAAGAATTTCGATGAGGTGCGTCAGCGGCTGAAGCTCGGCTGCAAGCCGGGGGAGCGTTTCGTTTTCTTCTACGGCGACCGGCTGGAGACTAACGGCCTGGGCCGGGTATTTCTCGCCCACTGCGCGATGCACGAGGACAACCCGTTTAGCTATTGCGATAACTACTTTTACTACTCCTGGAAGCCGCAATGAAACTCGCGCCCCGCCCCTTTTTCGCCCTTTCCGCTCTGGCATTTGTCGCCGCCGCCGGTTTTAGCGTCTGGCGCCTGCTGCCGGATGCCAACGATGGCGTGATGAGCTGCTCCACCAAAGCGATCATGCGTTTTGAAAACATGGAAAAAGAGAATGTGAACGGCAATATCCATTTTAACTTTGCCGCTAACGGCAACGGTTCGATGGTGGTGGAAGGCTATACCGATTCTGCCGCCGGCTGGCTCTACCTGCAGCGCTACGTCAAATTCAGCTACACCAGCCAACGCATCTCGGCAACCGAACGCCACTACCGCATCAAAAAGTGGGAATCCAGCGCCTCATCCATCGACGAATCGCCGAATGTCATCTTCGACTACTTCATGCGCGAAATGTCCGACAGCCATGACGGCCTGTTCCTCAACGCACAAAAGCTTAACGACAAAGCTATCCTGCTGAGCTCTATCAACTCGCCGCTCTACATCTGCACGCTGAAGTCCGGCAGCACGCTTAACTAACCCGTCCCCCCTGAACCGCCGCGAGGAAAATGCGCCCTCGCTCACGCGCCATTATTGTCCCCTCTTTCCACGATGCTAAAAGCGCACGTTTTGCATTTAGCTTCGACGCCAAAACATGAGCATACCCACAATTATCACGCGGCTATATTACTAACCGCTGGCAAGTAATTAACATCTTATTAACATTCATCTCCCGCCGATAAATAGCCTAAAAAAGCGCCATATCATCATAAAAATCAATACGCATAAAACAGAACGAACAGATAAAAATAAGTTTAAATAAGGCTAAATAACAGAGTAAAAACCTAAAATATTCATCTACACGGATTTAAATTTCACTTCCTTCCCCATTCCCTATAGTGAACCCCGAACGCCGCTTCCGCGTGTTGATGCCGTTACGCGGACGGTTTTCCCGAATAACAAAACCTGTTCTGGAGGAGATCACGATGGGTGATGCATTGGGGCTTATCGAAACCAAAGGTCTGGTGGCCTGTATTGAAGCAGCGGACTCGATGTGTAAAGCCGCCAACGTCGAACTGATCGGCTATGAAAACGTCGGCTCTGGCCTTGTCACCGTGATGGTGAAAGGCGACGTCGGCGCGGTAAAAGCG
>NZ_KV792994.1:0-20368 GCF_001808325.1 Klebsiella sp. HMSC16C06 | reverse complement strand
CGATGTGTAAAGCCGCCAACGTCGAGCTTATCGGCTATGAAAACGTCGGCTCCGGCCTCGTCACCGCGATGGTGAAAGGCGACGTCGGCGCGGTAAAAGCGGCAGTCGATTCCGGCGTGGAATCCGCACAACGCATCGGCGAAGTGGTGACCTCGCTGGTTATCGCCCGTCCGCATAACGACATCAACAAAATCGTCTCGCATTACAAAATTGCGGACTAACGGAGAAACCTGATGAAAGAAGCGCTTGGTCTTATCGAAACCAAAGGTCTGGTGGCCTGCATTGAAGCCGCGGACGCGATGTGTAAAGCCGCCAACGTCGAGCTTATCGGTTATGAAAACGTCGGTTCCGGCCTCGTCACCGCAATGGTGAAAGGCGACGTCGGCGCGGTCAACGCGGCGGTCGACTCCGGCGTGGAAGCGGCGAAACGCATCGGCGAAGTCGTCAGCTCTCGCGTCATTGCGCGTCCACATAACGACATCGAAAAAATCGCGGCGCAGCACAAAGCATGACCTGACAGGGCGCGCCCCGTCTCCACTCTTTTCGTCTGATGAAGGATAGACTCATGATTGAACTGGATAACGATTTGCAATCCCGGCAGAACGCGCGGGAACTGGTGCGCAACGCCAAAAAGGCGCAGGCGATGCTGGCCACCTTTTCGCAACAGCAAATCGACGCCATCGTGAAAAACGTGGCCCAGGAAGCAGCGCACCACGCCGAAGCGCTGGCGAAAATGGCCGCGGAAGAGACCGGTTTTGGCAACTGGCAGGACAAAGTGCTGAAAAACCGCTTCGCCTCGCTGCGCGTCTACGACGCCATCAAAGATATGAAGACCGTTGGCATCATTCATGACGACCCGGTAAAAAAAGTGATGGACGTGGGCGTGCCGCTGGGCGTCATTTGCGCGCTGGTCCCCTCAACGAACCCAACCTCCACGGTTATCTACAAAGCGCTGATCGCCCTCAAGGCCGGCAACGCCATTATCTTCTCCCCGCATCCGGGCGCGCGTCAGTGCAGCTGGAAGGCGATTGAAATCGTCAAACGCGCGGCGGAAGCGGCCGGTGCGCCGGAGGGCTGCGTCGACGGCATCACCCAGCTGACGCTCGAAGCCACCTCTGAGCTGATGCACAGCAAAGACGTGTCGCTGATCCTCGCCACCGGCGGCGAAGGCATGGTGCGTGCGGCCTATGCGTCCGGCACCCCAACCATCAGCGGCGGCCCGGGCAACGGCCCGGCGTTTATCGAACGCAGCGCCGATATCCACCACGCGGTGAAAGATATCATCACCAGCAAAACCTTCGATAATGGGGTGATCTGCGCCTCCGAGCAGTCGATCATCGTCGAAGGCTGCATTTACGACGAGGTTCACCGCGAGCTGGAAGCGCAGGGTGCCTACTTTATGAATGAAGATGAAGCGGCGAAAATGGCGGCGCTGCTGCTGCGCCCGAACGGCACCATCAACCCGAAAGTGGTCGGCAAAACCGCGCTGTACCTCAGCCAGATGGCGGGCTTCTGTGTCCCGGCCAGCACTAAAGTACTGATCGCCGAACAGACCACCGTATCGCCGAAAAACCCCTACTCGCGCGAAAAACTGTGCCCGGTGCTCGGCCTGTACGTGGCAGAGGACTGGAAAGCCGCCTGCCACCGCGTGGTGGAGCTGCTGACCAACGAAGGACTCGGCCATACGCTGGTGATCCACACCCGTAATCAGGACGTCATCCGCCAGTTCAGCCTCGAAAAACCGGTCAATCGCATTCTGATTAATACTCCGGCGGCGCTCGGCGGTATCGGCGCGACTACCAACATCTCCCCGGCGCTGACCCTCGGCTGCGGCGCGGTCGGCGGCGGTTCCAGCTCCGACAACGTCGGCCCGATGAACCTGCTCAATATCCGCAAAGTCGGCTACGGCGTGCGGTCGATCGACGAGCTTCGCGCCCCGGGCAGCCGCCCTGAACCACAGCCGACCATCGTCTCTCCGGCGAGCGATCCGCAGCGCAGCATTCTTGATGACCTGCGTTTCAACGCCCCGGCTAACGCCGCGCCAGCGCGATCCGCAGGCAGCGATGACCGTTTCGCCAGCGCAGGCGCCGCCAGCATGGAAGGCGAAATCAACGAGCAAAACGTGGAACGCGTTATCCGCCAGGTGCTGGAGCGCCTTGCTAAGTAACGCACTGATATAAGGCGATAAACGATGATTCTCGCAAAGGTAACCGGCCATGTCGTCGCCACGCAGAAATGCGATGAGCTACGCGGCAGCAACCTGCTGTTGGTCACCCGACTGGATGACAATCAGCAGCCGATGAAGGACCAGACCTGGGTCGCCGTCGATAACGTCGGCGCCGGCATGCACGACATCGTGCTGGCGGAAGAGTACTTCGCGCTCAATAAAGAGCGCTACAAAGCGATGTCGGTGGTCGCCATTGTCGAGAACGTGTTTCGGGACGCCTAACAGGAGTGAATAGCCCAATGAGTGAATTTTTACTGAAACCGCGGATTTGCTTCGGTCAGGACGCCCTCTCGGTGCTGAACGAACTCTCCGCCCGCAGCGTGCTGCTGGTAACCGATCAAGCGATGGTGAAGTTTGGCCTCGCCGAGCGCGTCACCGCCCTGCTGCGCCAGCGCGGGATCGCCTGGCAGGTGTGGGACGACGTGGTGGCCGATCCGGATATCGCCACCGTGGTGCGCGGCATGAAGCTGATGGATAACCACTATCCGGATCTGGTTATCGCGCTCGGCGGCGGTTCGGTAATCGATGCCGCCAAAGCGGTTATTTTCTCCCTGGCGCAAACCCGTCCGCAGGCTAACCGGCCGCGTCCATGCTTTGTCGCCATCCCCACCACCAGCGGCACTGGTTCGGAAGTCACCGCCTTTTCGGTGGTGAAAGCCAACGCGGAGAAGCTGGTGTTGGTGGATGCGTCGCTGCTGCCGGATATCGCCATTCTTGACCCGGCGCTGGTGGCTTCGGTACCGCCGGCAATTACCGCCGACACCGGCATGGACGTGCTGTGTCACGCCCTTGAGGCCTACGTCTCCCGCGCCGCCAGCGACTTTTCCGACGCGCTGGCGGAGAAAGTGGTGCAGCAGGTATTTCGCTATCTGCCGACCTGCTGGCGCAGCGGCGACAACCTGCTGGCGCGCGAAAAGATGCACAACGCCTCCTGCATGGCGGGCATGGCCTTCACCAACGCGTCGCTGGGGATAACCCACAGCCTGGCACACGCCCTCGGCGGCGTCTTCCGCGTGCCCCATGGCCGCGCCAACGCCCTGCTGATGGCGCACGTCGTCGCCTGGAACGCCGATGTCGACGGCCAGTGCGACACCCTCGCGGCGCATAAATATGCCCGTCTGGCGCATCTGCTGGATCTACCTGCCGCCTCGCCACGCCAGGGCGTCGCCAGCCTGCTGGTCGCCATTCAGGCTTTAAAAGAAGAGATGAACATGCCCTCCGGCATTAGCGACACCGGCATTGACGCTCCTGAATTCGACCGCCGTTTGCCGGAGATGGTCGGCCAGGCGCTGCGCGACAGCTGTACCCCGACCAACCCACGCGCGCCAGACGCTAACGCGTTAACCGAACTTTATCGCCAGGCGTGGCATGGACAACAGACATCGCCCGGCGGCGCTCCGCTTGCGCGGGCCTACGGGTAACAGATAACCGGGTGATCGCTGGGTTATTTGCAGGCCGGGTAAGGCGTCAGCCGCCACCCGGCAGAAACGGACACTGTATCCACAACCGGGTTGTCATCAGCCGCGGAAAAAGAACATCTGGAGAATACTTCATGGCACACTACAACTTAACGCCGCGCGTCAAAGTGCTGGCAGACCGTTTACTCGCCCAGAAAAGCACGCTGTGCACCGAACATGCCACCACGCTGAACGCTCTTGATGGCGACATCGCGGGCGTTCCCGCCGCCGTTAAACCGGCGCGCCGCTTCTATGAACTGATGCGCCAGCTGCCGCTGACCATCAGCGCCGACGAGCTGATCGTCGGTAACCAGACCCGTAAACCGCACGGGGCGATTTTCCATGATGAAAGCGCCGCGCATCGCCCATCCGCGTTCCAGTTCCTCAACCTCAACAGCGATCTGGATTCACCGGACTACAAACTGGTGGTCGAAAAAGGCGTGCTGGCGATTAAACACCAGTTAGAAGAGAAAACTCGCGCCCTCGGTAGCGCCGTTAGCCGCAGCGGTATGGATGAAGTCAATGGCTGCCGCGCCGCCATCTACGCCTGCGACGCCCTGCTGGCGCTGGCGCAAAATCTGGCCAACAGCGCCGAACAGCTGGCGGCCGCGGAAACCAATGCTTATCGCAAAGCCGAGCTGCTCGACAGCGCGGCCATTCTGCACCACGTTCCGGCCCATCCGGCGCGTAATTTCAAAGAAGCCTGCCAGGCATTCTATCTGTTCCAGCTGGCGCTACAGCTGGACAACGGCAGCTATGCGGTTAACCCGCAAGGGGCGGATATCGCGCTACTGCCTTACTTCCAACGCGATATCAACAGCGGCGCGCTGAATACCCAGCAGGCCTATGAGATCGTGGAGTGCCTGTGGTTCAAGCTGGCGGAACTAAGCGAAGTCCGCGCCGCCTGCGCCATTGACGGCTATCCGATGCTCGACGCCATGCTGCGCGGCGCCGCTTTTGACCATGCTGAAGTGAACGAACTCTCCGCCATGTTTATCAGCGCCCAGCGCAACCTCAGCGCGCTGAATCTGCCGGTGCGCCTGTTTAGCGGCGTACAGCCGGTCAGCCACGCGCCGTTCGCCGCCTGCGCCGACATGCCGGTGATGGAAGGCTTAACCCCGCGCATGCAGCGCCTGCGTAACCACTACCTGACGGTACGCCCGAGCGTCTCTATCTATCGCGCGCTGGCCTTTACCGAAGTGGTCAAAGCCAACCCGGGCATGCCGACCATTCTGCTGCGGGCGAAAGCTTTCCGCCACGCCTGCGAAACCGCGCCGATTCTGATTCAGGACGATGAGCTGATCGTCGGGCATCCGTGTGGCAAGCCGCGCGCGGGTGCCTTCTCGCCGGATATCGCCTGGCGCTGGGTGCGCGACGAGCTCGACACCATGAGCACCCGCCCGCAGGATCCGTTTGAGATCAGCGAAGCGGATAAAAAAACCATTCGCGAAGAGATCGTCCCGTTCTGGGAAGGCCGTTCGCTGGACGAGATTTGCGAAGCGCAATACCGTGAAGCCGGCGTCTGGGCCTTCAGCGGCGAGACCTTCGTCAGCGACCTCTCCTATCACCAGATTAACGGCGGCGGCGATACCTGTCCGGGCTACGACGTGCTGCTGTTCACCAAAGGGATGAACGGCATTAAAGCCGATGCCGAAGCGCATCTGGCCAGCCTGAGCATGGAAAACCCGGAAGATATCGACCGTATCTACTACTACAAAGCGGCGATTGAAACCTGTGAAGGGGTGGTCAACTACGCCCGCCGCATCGCCGCCCACGCCCGCGAACTGGCGGCTAAAGAGCAAAACGCCCAGCGCCGCGCCGAGTTGCTGACCATCGCCGACGTCAACGAAAACGTGCCGGCCAATCCGCCGAAGACCCTGCAGGAAGCGCTGCAGAGTATCTGGACCGTCGAATCACTGTTTGAAATCGAAGAGAACCAGACCGGGCTGTCGCTGGGGCGCGTCGACCAGTACTGCTACCCTATGTTCGAAGCCGATATCCGCGAAGGCCGCCTGACCCACGACAGCGCGCTGGAACTGCTGCAAGCGTTCATCATCAAATGTGCCGAACTGATGTGGATGTCGAGCGAGCTGGGCGCGAAATATTTCGCGGGTTATCAGCCGTTTATCAACCTCACCGTTGGCGGCCAGAAACGTAGCGGGGGCGATGCCTGTAACGATCTGACCTATCTGATTATGGACGCCGTGCGCTTTGTGAAGGTTTACCAGCCGTCGCTGGCCTGCCGTATTCACAACCAGTCGCCGCAGAAATACATGGAAAAAATCGTCGACGTGGTGAAAGCGGGAATGGGCTTCCCGGCCTGCCACTTCGATGACTCCCACATCAAGATGATGCTGCGCAAAGGCTTCGATTTTGAAGACGCCCGCGATTACTGCCTGATGGGCTGCGTTGAGCCGCAGAAATCCGGGCGCATCTACCAGTGGACCTCCACCGGCTACACCCAGTGGCCTATCGCTATCGAATTCGTGCTCAACCGCGGGCGGATGGTGCTGTTCGATAGCTATCAGGGGCTGGATACCGGCGACCTGCGCGACCTGCGCACCTTGGACGAATTCGATGCGGCGGTGAAACAGCAGATCGCCCATATCGTGCGCCTGTCGGCCATCGGCACCGTCATCAGCCAGCGCGTCCACCGCGATGTGGCGCCGAAGCCGCTGATGTCGTTGCTGGTTGAAGGCTGTATGGAGAGCGGCAAAGATGTCGCCGCCGGCGGCGCGATGGTCAACCACGGTCCGGGGCTGATTTTCTCCGGTCTGGCGACCTACGTCGACTCGATGGCGGCGATCCGCAAGCTGGTGTTCGAAGAGAAGAAATACACCCTTGAGCAGATCCGCGATGCGCTGCTGGCCAACTTTGAAGGTTACGAAGCGCTGCGCCGCGACTGCCTGAACGCGCCGAAATACGGTAACGACGATAACTACGTCGACCAGTACGCGCTGGATATTACCGAATGGACCGAGAAAGAGTGCCGTAAGTACAAAATGCTCTACTCGACCCTCAGCCACGGCACCCTGTCTATCTCCAACAACACGCCAATCGGCGAGCTGACCAACGCCACGCCGAACGGCCGCCTGGCGTGGATGCCGCTCTCCGACGGCATCAGCCCAACCCAGGGCGCGGATAAACAAGGCCCGACGGCGATTATCAAGTCGGTCAGCAAGATGAATGTGGAAACCATGAACATCGGCATGGTGCACAACTTCAAGTTCCTCAAAGGACTGCTGGATACCCCGGAAGGTCGCCACGGCTTGATTACCCTGCTGCGTACCGCCTCGATTCTCGGCAACGGCCAGATGCAGTTCAGCTATGTCGATAACGAAGTGCTGAAGAAGGCGCAGCAGGAGCCGGAGAAATACCGCGACCTGATCGTCCGCGTCGCCGGCTACAGCGCTTACTTCGTCGAGCTGTGCAAAGAGGTCCAGGACGAGATCATCAGCCGTACGGTGATTGAGAAGTTCTAGTTCTCTTAAAGAGAATTAAATGAGCTGTATTTGAGAAATAACCGGAAGTTCTCCGTCCCGTAACGGGACGGAGCGGGAGGCAAGCGTGATCGCAAAACAAGAATTAACGGGCCGAATTTTCAATATCCAGAAATATTCGATCTATGACGGCGATGGCATTCGCACGCTGGTGTTTTTTAAGGGCTGCAACATTCGCTGCCCGTGGTGCGCCAACCCGGAAGGGCTGAACAGCCAGTTCCAGGTGATGTTCTCGCACGACAAATGCATTAACTGCGGCGACTGCGTCAGCGTCTGTCCGGCGGGTATTCATTATCGGGCGGAAGAAAACGGCGAAATGAAGCACTTCGTCGACCGCAATAAAGACTGTATCGGCTGCCGCAAATGCGAAGAGATTTGCACCCAGAACGCGCTGGACATTATGGGCAAGGACGTCACCGTCAGCGAGCTGATGGAGATCATCATGCAGGACTACGACTTCTACATCTCCTCCGGCGGTGGCGTCACCATCGGCGGCGGCGAGATGAGCCTGCAGACCGATTTTGCCGTCGCCTTATTCAGCGAATGCAAAAAGATGATGATTAACACCGCCGTCGAAACCCAGGGCACCACCCCGCTTGCCAACTACCAGAAGCTGGCGCCGGTCACCGACACCTTCTTATTCGACATAAAGCAGATTAACAGCGATCACCACAGGGCGATGCTCGGCATCGGCAACGAAGGGATCCGCCGCAATCTCGAATGGCTGGTGGATTCCGGCGCCAACGTCATTGTGCGTATGCCGCTCATACGCGGCTACAACGACTCATTCGACGCCATTACCGGCGCCATTGATTACGTACAGAAGCTGGCGAAGCGCGGGAATATCCGCCGCATCGACATGCTGCCGTACCACCAGTTGGGACGCAAAAAGTACGAACGCCTGGATATGCCCTACCCGATTACCCAGGACCCGTCTTATTCACCGGACGAACTGGACCGGCTGGAAACCTTCTTCCGGCAATTTGATTTTGATATTCGCTTAGTCCGCCATTAACAGGAGCCGACCATGAAAAGTTTAGGCGTAATTGAAACGCGAGGATGGGTCGCCGCCATTCAGGCCGTCGACGCCGCCTGTAAAGCTGCGGGAGTGACCTGCATTGGCTATCGCAAACCAGGCTCCGGGCTGGTGAGCGTCTGCTTTGAAGGGGAGATCAGCGCCATCCACACCGCCATTGAACGCGGCGTGGCGGTGGCCGGCGCCGAGCACACCGTGAAGTCGCTGGTGATTGCCCGCCCGGAGCGCTGTGTGGTTGAAGCGTTAAGCAACCTCAAAGGCAACCCGCCGCCTGCGAAAAAAGCGGCCGAACCGGTGGTTATCGCCGCCCCGGAACCCATCGTCCCCCCTGCCGCCCCGAACGAAACGGAAGATAAACATCCGGCGCTGAAGAAAGGGAAGAAGTCATGATCGACACCCTGGTTCGCGAAAAAATCGCCGCCCGCCTGAGCGCAACGGCGCCGGCGATCCCGGTGGGGATCTCCAACCGCCACGTCCATCTCGCGCAACAGGACGTCGAGGCGCTATTCGGCAAAGGCTACAGCCTGACGCCGTTCAAACCGCTGCGCCAGCCGGGGCAGTTCGCCGCCCAGGAGTGCGTGACCGTTGTCGGGCCGAAAGGCTCGCTGACCAACGTCCGCGTCCTCGGGCCGACCCGCCCGGTATCGCAGCTGGAAGTATCGCGCGCCGACTGTTTCACGCTCGGGATTAAGGCGCCGGTTCGTGAGTCCGGCCAGCTGGATAATGCCGGTAGCGCGCTGCTGATTGGGCCCGCAGGCCACGTTGAACTCCATTCGCAGGTGATCTGCGCCTGGCGGCATATTCATATGTCGCCGCAGGACGCGCGCCAGCTCAACGTTAGCAATGGCCAGAAGGTCAGCGTGCGCAGCAACGGCAAGCGTCAGCTGACTTTCGATGAAGTGGTGGTGCGGGTGCGCGATGACTTCGCGCTGGAGTTTCACATCGATACCGAAGAAGCCAATGCCGCCGGGTTGAAAAACGGCGCGCAGGTGACGCTCATCGGCTAACGGAGGCTCGCCATGACCGACGAACAGATTGAAGGTTTAGTCGCGCGAATTTTACAGCGCCTGCGCCCGCCGGTACTGGTGATGGTGACCGCCGCTGACGGCTACCGCACGGCAATCCGCCAGCGCCTGGCAAGCTGCGGCTACCCGCTGCGCCTCGCGCTGGAGGAGGGCCTCGCCGACGCCGCCGCGTGGCGGGAGGTGGGCGAGATTATCCCGTCATCGGCCTGGCAGGATGCCCTGCCGTCAGCGCCGTGGCGGGCGGTACTGCTACCGTTTCTCGATTACCCGCTGGCTTCAGACCTGCTGAACGGCACGCTGCGCAGCCCGCTCGCCCGCTGCGCGCACGAGGCGCTGCTGGCGGGTATTCCCGTGCTGGCGCTGCGCTACCACTGCGATCCGCTCAGCGAACTCAACCAGTTGCGCGGGGCGCAGGCCGACAGCGCCTATACCGGGCATCTGCAGGCCACGCTGACTCGCCTGGAAGCCTGCGGCGTCTTCCTCGGCACCATGAATGAGCTGCTGGCGACGCTGGACGCGCCCACCGCGCCTGCCGCCAGCAGCGAACCGCGCCGTTATCTCACCGTCACAGACATAGTGAATAATCCGGCGCTGGCGGCGGCCCCGCACGCGCAACTGACCGATGCAGCCATTGATTATTTAAAAAACAGAAAGATATGACCTTACCCAACTATGAACCTGGAGCTTAACGATGTCTTCGAAAACAAAATGCTGGTTATGGATGCTGCTGGTTATCCTCTCCGAAACCTCGGCAACCTCGACGTTAAAAATGTTCGGTAACAGCGAAGGCAGCACAAAAATGCTGCTGCTCGTATTGCTGATTGCGCTCTATTGCACCTGCTATTACTCGCTCTCAAGGGCGGTGAAAGATATCCCGGTCGGCCTGGCATACGCCACCTGGTCCGGAACCGGTATCCTGGTGGTCTCGACGCTGGGAATGGCATTCTACGGCCAGCATCCGGATACCGCCGCCATCATCGGCATGGCGGTGATCGCCAGCGGCATCGTTATCATGAACCTGTTCTCGAAGATGGGTTCCGAAGCGAGCGAAGAGCCCGCGCCCGCCGCGCCAGTCGCCTCCATGGATAAGAACATCGCTAACTAACAGGAAAGGAATACCCTATGTTTAATCTCGGATTTTTATGGCTGGCGCTGTCTATCGGCTCCGAAATCACCGGCACCTCGATGATCAAAAAAACCAACGGCTTCAGCAAACTGGCGCCTTCGGCGCTGGTGGTCTGCGCCTACGGCCTGTGTTACTTCGCCCTCACCCGCGCGATGAGCACCATTCCGGTGGGCGTAGCCTACTCGCTGTGGTGCGGCTTCGGTATCGTCGGCGTGACGATTTGCTCCATGATCCTCTATAAGCAGAAACCGGACCTGGCGGCCATTATCGCCATGGCGCTGATTATCTCCGGCGGCGTGATCATGAACGTCTTCTCGACCATGTAATACGAGGCGGGTTTACCCCGCCGTGATTTCGTGGCAGGATAAAAAGATGAACAGAAACGTTATCGTTACCTATCCCCGTCGTTGGTGGCTGCCTGCATAACAGGCGGCACGATACACGTTTCCATTTTCAAAGCCGCCGGAAGGCGGCTTTGGTGTTTTCAGGACGTCTTTCGGCTGAACAGTCTGATAAGGAGTCCCTGATGAACCATTCGCAAACCATCCTCACTGGCGACCGGCCGACCGGCCAGCTGCACCTTGGCCACTACGTCGGCTCGCTACGCCAGCGCGTCGCGCTGCAGCACGACCACCAGCAGTTTATCCTGATCGCCGACCTGCAAGGGCTCACCGATAACGGCAGCAACCCACAAAAAATCAGCCACCATATCCTCGAAGTCATGGCCGATTATCTGGCCGTCGGCATCGACCCCAGGCTCACCACTATTTGCCTGCAGTCCGCTCTGCCCGCGCTGGCGGAGCTCAGCGCGCTGTATATGAATATCGTCACCGTCGCCCGCGTGGAACGTAATCCGACGGTCAAAAATGAGATTGCCCAAAAGGGATTCGCCCGTTCGCTGCCGGTGGGCTTTCTTGCCTATCCGATTAGCCAGGCGGCCGATATCACCGCCTTCAAGGCCGAGCTGGTGCCGGTGGGTGACGATCAGCTACCGATGATTGAGCAGACCAACGAGATCGTCCACAAGATGAATAGCCTCACCGGCGAGCCGGTGCTGCGCCACTGCAAGGCGCTACTCAGCGAAGTGAGCCGCCTGCCGGGCGTCGACGGTAATGCCAAAATGTCGAAATCGCTGGGCAATACGCTGACGTTATCGGCCAGTGAAGAGGAGATCCACCGCGCGGTCAGCGCGATGTATACCGACCCGACGCACCTGAGAGTCAGCGATCCGGGACATGTCGACGGCAACGTGGTGTTCACCTATCTCGACGCTTTCCATAGCGATAAGGCGCTGGTGGCAGAGATGAAAGCCCACTATCAGCGCGGCGGGCTGGGCGATCGCCAGTGTAAGAATGAACTGGAAACCTGCCTGCAGGCGCTACTGGCGCCGATCCGCGAACGCCGGGCTACCTATATTCAGGATAAAGGGATGCTGCTTGAGCTGCTGCGCCAGGGCAGCGAACGCGCCCACCAGCTCACGCAGCAGACGCTGCATGAAGTGAAGCGCGGGCTGGGGCTGCCGGTGCTGTTCTGAGTTTCAGAGCCCTTCCCCGGTCGCGCTACGCTTACCGGGGCTACGGTTTTATCCCCCGCCTTTGTGCATCTTCACGCAGTTGCGCCCCTCGCGCTTGGCGGCATACAGCGCGTTATCGGCGTCGCGCAGCAGCAGGTTGTAATCGGGGTGACCGGTGTGGGCGGCAAAGCCAATGCTGGCGGTGATGGGGATCTGCGTGTCGCCGCCAACGTTAAACGCCAGCTGGCCAATCTTTTTGCGCAGACGTTCAAGGAGAGGGAAAGCCTCTGCCGCGCGGGTCTCCACCAGCACCAGCAGAAACTCCTCGCCGCCGTAGCGGAAGAGATAGTCGCTGGAGCGAATATTATCGCTGAGCAGATCGGCTACGTGCTTAATGGCGCGGTCGCCGACCATATGGCCCCATTTGTCATTGATCTCTTTAAAGAAATCAATATCGATAATCGCTACCGTCAGCGGCAGGTCATACTCAATCGCCAGGGTGACTTCATGCTTGAGCACCACCGGCAGATAGCGACGGTTAAGCAGGCTGGTCAGTGCGTCTTTGCCATTTTGCATCTGCGACAGACTACTGAATAACACTCCCAGCTGGCTGCTGATGTGCTGGCAATGGATATGGATCTTTTGCAGCAGGCTCTGAGTATTTTTATAACCAGCATCCTGTTCCGCGGTACGCCATTCGGTAATCAACGCATCCACCTGACCGATCAACTCAGTAATCTCCCCCATCTGCGGATTGTGGTTAAAATAGCGAACGCATTTATGGCGAAACCACAAACCAAATTCGGATTCAGATAATAACGTTGCGTTAAGGTCCGTCCTGTTCTCGCTGACGATATTAAAAATCGCATTATTTTCCCAACCCGAAAGCGATGCCTGCTGCTTGCCATACTCCATCGGGACGTTATCCATCAGGCTGTACAGACGAAAAGCTTCTTCATTTTTGGTAGCCCGATAATGCGACAGCGTATAGGCGTGACACATCATCTCCACCGCCATATTCATCGCCATGATCGCGTAATGGATAGCCGCTATCCCGGTGTCCCGCGCGACCTGGCTGTCACGAATCTCCTCCACCAGCCCGGATTTTATCTGCCGCGCGCCGCGCAGCACCGCCTCTGCCGGGATGCCAATCCGCGAATGAATGCTGCCGATCTGATACTGGCGCTCCGCAAGAGCCTGAAGATCCTCTTTTTCACAGGTCAGGATCTGCTGTACCCATCCCGCCAGAGAGCGGCTCAGACGTTCCTCAACCAGCTCATAAGAGAGGTGCCTGGCGATATCCGGATCCTGAAAAATAAAATCGTAAAAGCGGGTCGCTAACATCGACGATCGCTCATCAGCCATTTTTTTAAGCAATGCACGGACGTCCGGCGTCAGGCTGTCATACAGCGGTAACCATTCCTTAAAAATCACGGCGATATATTTTTGGCTTTCTTCATTCATGAAATTAAAGCACTCGTCGGATGTTTCTCAATGCCAGGAGCGGAATCATATCGTAGTTACCGGGGGGCAACCAGATAACAAAACAGGCGCCCTGTTTTCGCGGTTTTATCCTGACGGTGGGTATTTCTGTTAACGCACCGACAAGACCATGTACTTCGTATGGACAACATCGCCACGAATGTTACTATCGCGATGACGGTAGCTCTCACTATGCGTGTTTCATTAAGGCCAGGATCGCTGATGATGACCACATAAGTAGCACAGCGATCGGCTGCGCATCGACGCGGCAGAGCGCGGCGTCAGCGGCCTTTATCCCCACCTTTTCGTCCCTCGCAAGGAGGACGCTCCGCTCGGCGGAGGAAACACGCGCACCACTCAGCAAAGGGAATCAAGCGAGTCGCGTATGGACAAAATAAAGAAACGTTGGGCAGGGTATCTTGTCGGCTTACTGGGGGTGCTCGCCGCCGCCGCATGGTGGCTGCTGCGCCCGCCAGGTCTCCCGGACGGTTTTGCCAGTAGCAACGGCCGAATCGAAGCCACCGAAGTCGATATTGCCAGTAAAATCGCCGGGCGTATCGACACGATTTTGGTCAAAGAGGGCCAGTTTGTGCGTCAGGGAGAAGTCCTCGCGAGGATGGATACCCGCGTACTGAACGAGCAGCGTCTTGAAGCCGCCGCACAAATCAAGGAGGCGGAAAGCGCGGTGCTCGCCGCCAGAGCCTTGCTCGATCAGCGGCAGAGTGAAATGCGCGCCAGCGAAGCAGTGGTGAAGCAGCGCCAGGCGGAGCTGGATTCCTCGGCGAAACGCCATGTCCGCTCGAATGCCCTGTCGCAGCGCGGCGCCGTCTCCGCCCAGCAGCTGGATGACGACCGAGCGGCAGCAGAGAGTGCCCGCGCGGCGCTGGAATCGGCAAAAGCCCAGGTCTCTGCCGCCCGCGCCGCCATCGAAGCTGCCCGCACCAGCATTATTCAGGCGCAAACCCGCGTCGAAGCCGCCCAGGCGACCGAACGGCGGATCCTTGCCGATATTGACGATAGCGAGCTGAAAGCACCCCGTGATGGTCGCATTCAGTATCGCGTCGCTGAGCCAGGCGAAGTCCTGGCCGCCGGTGGCCGGGTGCTGAATATGGTCGATCTCGCTGATGTCTATATGACCTTCTTTCTGCCAACCGAACAGGCAGGCCTGCTGGCGCTCGGCAGCGAAGCGCGCTTGATCCTTGATGCCGCGCCGGATCTGGTGATCCCGGCCAACATCAGCTTTGTCGCCAGCGTCGCCCAGTTCACGCCGAAAACGGTAGAAACCAGCGACGAGCGCCTTAAGCTGATGTTCCGCGTCAAAGCGCGCATCCCGCCGGAGCTGCTGGCGCAGCATCTGGAATATGTCAAAACCGGCCTGCCCGGCATGGCTTACGTGCGGGTGGATAAACAACAACCCTGGCCTGAGGCGCTAACGGTGAGGTTGCCGCAATGAAACTGACGCCGCAGGATACCTCGCCCCCCATCGCCCTGCTGGAAAACGTTGGCCAGCAGTATGGCGCCACCATCGCGCTGCGGGATATCAGCCTGGCGATCCCGGCACGGCGTATGGTTGGTCTGATTGGCCCGGACGGCGTCGGCAAATCGAGCCTGCTCTCGCTGATCGCCGGGGCGCGGGCCATTGAACAGGGTAACGTGATGGTGCTTGGCGGCGATATGCGTGATGTGCATCACCGCCGCGACGTGTGCCCGAAAATCGCGTGGATGCCACAGGGGCTGGGGAAAAACCTCTATCACACCCTCTCGGTGTATGAAAACGTCGACTTCTTCGCCCGCCTGTTCGGCCACGATAAAGCCGAGCGCGAACTGCGAATCAACGAGCTGCTGCAGAGCACCGGGCTGGCGCCGTTTCGCGATCGCCCCGCCGGTAAACTCTCCGGTGGGATGAAGCAAAAGCTCGGCCTGTGCTGCGCGCTGATCCACGACCCGCAGTTGCTGATCCTTGATGAACCGATCACCGGCGTCGACCCGCTTTCCCGGGCGCAGTTCTGGGAGCTTATCGACAGTATTCGCCAGCGCCAGCCGGAGATGAGCGTGCTGGTCGCTACCGCCTACATGGAAGAGGCCGAGCGCTTTGACTGGCTGGTGGCGATGAATGCCGGCGAGGTGCTGGCGACCGGCAGCGCCGCGGAGCTCAAAGCCCAGACCGGCAGCCAGACCCTGGAGCAGGCGTTTATCGCCCTGCTACCTGAAGCACAACGTCAAGCGCATAAGACGGTAGTTATCCCGCCGCGCGACAGCCGCGAGGAAGAGATCGCCATCGAAGCGCGCGGCCTGACCATGCGCTTCGGCAACTTTGTTGCCGTCGACCACGTTAACTTTCGCATCGCCCGCGGCGAAATCTTTGGCTTCCTTGGATCTAACGGCTGCGGCAAATCCACCACCATGAAGATGCTCACCGGCCTGCTGCCCGCCAGCGAAGGTGAAGCCTGGCTGTTCGGCCAGCCGGTCGACCCGAAGGATATCGCCACCCGCCAGCGGGTGGGCTATATGTCACAGGCCTTTTCGCTCTATAGCGAACTGAGCGTTCGGCAAAACCTCGAGCTGCACGCCCGCCTGTTTCATATCCCGGACGACGAAATAGCCCACCGGGTCGCTGAGATGAGCGAGCGCTTTATGCTGACCGAGGTTGAAGACGCGCTTCCCGCCGATCTGCCGCTGGGGATCCGTCAGCGCCTGTCGTTAGCGGTGGCGGTCATCCACCGCCCGGAGATGCTGATCCTCGATGAGCCGACCTCCGGCGTCGACCCGGTAGCGCGCGATATGTTCTGGCAGCTAATGGTTGACCTGGCGCGCCAGGATCGCGTTACTATATTTATCTCCACCCACTTTATGAATGAGGCGGAACGCTGCGATCGCATCTCCCTGATGCATGCTGGCAAGGTGCTGGCCAGCGATACGCCACAGGCGCTGGTCGAGCAGCGCGGAGCCGCCAGCCTCGAAGAGGCGTTTATCGCCTGGCTTAAAGAGGCCCAACCGTCCTCTCCAGTACCAGATGAACCCACGTCTGCTGTCGCATTGCATTCGGAACACGCGGCCCCACGGCAGGCCTTCAGTCTACGCCGCCTGTTTAGCTACAGCCGCCGCGAGGCGCTGGAGCTGCGCCGCGATCCGGTGCGATCGACGCTGGCGCTGCTGGGGACGGTGATCCTGATGTTTATCATGGGTTATGGGATCAGCATGGACGTTGAGGATCTGCGCTTTGCCGTCCTCGACCGCGATCAAACCCTCAGCAGCCAGGGCTGGTCGCAGAATATAGCCGGTTCACGCTACTTTATCGAGCAGGCGCCGCTGCACAGCTATGACGAACTGGACCGCCGGATGCGTGACGGCGAACTGGTGGTGGCAATAGAGATCCCGCCGAACTTTGGTCGCGATATCGCCCGCGGCACACCGGTGCAAATCGGCGTCTGGGTGGACGGCGCGATGCCCAACCGCGCGGAAACCGTGCGCGGCTACGTGCAGGCGATGCATCTCGCCTGGCTGCAGGAGATGGCCGCCCGGCAGAGCAGCCCACCGCGCGATACCTCGCTCATCTCCATCGAGACCCGCTATCGCTATAATCCGGACGTGAAGAGCCTGCCGGCCATCGTCCCGGCGGTGATCCCGCTGCTGCTGATGATGATCCCGGCGATGCTCAGCGCCCTGAGCGTAGTCCGTGAGAAAGAGCTCGGATCGATTATCAACTTGTACGTGACGCCAACCACCCGCAGCGAATTCCTGCTCGGCAAGCAGCTGCCTTACATCGTACTGGGGATGTTTAACTTCTTCCTGCTGTGCGCGCTGTCGGTCTTTGTCTTTGGCGTCGCGCATAAGGGCAGCTTCCTGACGCTGACCCTGGCGGCGCTGCTGTATGTCACCATCGCCACCGGTCTGGGGCTGCTGATCTCAACCTTTATGAAGAGCCAAATCGCCGCCATCTTCGGTACCGCGATCATTACGCTGATCCCGGCAACCCAGTTCTCCGGGATGATCGATCCGGTGGCGTCGCTGGAAGGGCCCGGGCGCTGGATCGGGCAAATTTATCCGACCAGCCACTTCCTGACTATCGCTCGCGGCACCTTCTCCAAAGCGCTGAATCTCAGCGATTTGTGGGGCTCGTTCATTCCGCTATTGATTGCGGTGCCGCTGGTGCTCGGGCTGAGCGTGCTGCTGCTGAAGAAACAGGAGGAATGATGCGCGGATTACGCAATATTTATAATCTTGGCGTCAAAGAGCTGCGCAGCCTGCTCGGCGATAAAGCCATGCTGGCGCTGATCGTGTTTGCTTTTACCGTGTCGGTGTACTCCTCGGCCACGGTGATGCCTGGTTCGCTGCACCTGGCGCCGATCGCGGTTGCTGATATGGATAAATCCCAGCTCTCTTCACGCATTATTAACGCTTTCTACCGTCCCTGGTTTCTCGAGCCGGAGCTGATCACCGCTGATGAGATGGACGCCGGGCTGGATGCCGGGCGCTACACTTTCGCCATCAACATCCCGCCTAACTTCCAGCGCGATGTGCTGGCCGGTCGGCAGCCGGAAATCCAGGTCAACGTTGACGCCACGCGAATGAGCCAGGCCTTTACCGGTAACGGCTATATCCAGAATATTATCAGTGGCGAAGTCAACAGCTTTGTCGCCCGCTATCGGGATAACAGCGTACTGCCGGTAGAGCTGGCGGTAAGGATGCGTTTTAACCCTAACCTTGAGCAGGAGCGCTTTGGCGCGGTGATGGCGATCATCAATAACATCACCATGCTGGCGATCGTCCTCACCGGTTCGGCGCTGATCCGCGAGCGGGAACATGGCACCATAGAGCACTTGTTGGTGATGCCAGTAACGCCGTTTGAAATCATGATGGCCAAGATCTGGTCGATGGGCCTGGTGGTGCTGGTGGTCTCCGGGTTGTCGCTGATACTGATGGTGCAGGGGATTTTGCAGGTGCCCATTGAAGGGTCGATTCCCCTGTTTATGCTGGGGGTGGCGCTCAGCCTGTTCGCCACGACCTCAATCGGCATTTTTATGGGCACCCTCGCCCGCTCGATGCCGCAGCTGGGGCTGCTGATGATTCTGGTGCTACTGCCGCTACAGATGCTTTCCGGCGGATCCACGCCGCGGGAAAGTATGCCGCAGCTGGTACAGGATATTATGTTGACCATGCCGACCACCCACTTCGTCAGTCTGGCGCAGGCGATACTGTACCGCGGCGCCAGCTTCGCCATCGTCTGGCCGCAGTTCTTAACCTTGCTGGCTATCGGCGGGGTATTCTTTACTATCGCGTTGCTGCGTTTTCGTAAGACTATTGGCGAGATGGCGTAAGGGCTTAAGAAGGGCCGTCGACTGACGGCGGCCCAGGGATTTATTTGTGGCGGTTCATAAAGCGACGTAAACCCCAGGTGAAGGCCATCGCCATACTAAACAGGATAAACAATAAGACAATCCAGCTGATGGAGATGCGCAGCAGCGTGCCGGGGGTCATAAACGGCTGCAGGTAGACGGTGAAGGACTGGGCGGGTGATTTCCCCAACAGCTCGTACACGTTATCGGTGAGCCACACCCCGACCCGGCAGAACAGCCAGATAATCGCTGGCCAGCAGAGCAGCACCAGAAAGGTAAAGCGCTCCTGAATGTAAGTGAAGAGCTGGCGCAGTGGCGACCAGTTAAGCAGGATTTTCATTTCTATTCTCATATTGCCAGCCGATAACCTGCATATGTCTCGCAAGGTATTTCGGGCAGCATCCATACAGGCAATCATCCCTCTTTGTATAACAAATTTTCCGCCATATAAACCAGATCAAGTTAACAAAGTGTTAATGATGTAGCTCATTAAGACAAAAACAGGGAAGAAGCATACTGTTTGGCACAATACATCCGGGAGCGAAGTATTCAGTCACGGAAATATTTTTTCTGAATCGTAAGTGCGTTATTTTGCGGGAGGAAGAGGCAGCGCCATTATTTTACCGAGGCACAATAAAATGGCGCTGAAATAGAGAGATAATATTAATCGTAACTACTAATAATTATTTTCCGACTTGCATCATCCGGTAAATTCACCGTCCGCGTGATCACGCCGCGAGCATTCGTCACGCTATTTTGCGAAGCAATAAGATAGGAATTCTTTCCGCAACGCTGCTGAGGTTGTTTATTGACGATATCGGTACTGCAGGTTTCTGAAACCACCCGCCCGGAGAGCGTTAATGTGGCGGTATCAGCAGCAAACAGAGGTAAGCTTAGTCCATAAGCGAAAGCCAGAATCCCAATTAGCGGTTTTTTCATTGACTTTATAACCAGTTAACAGGATGAGAAATAAGCGAGTTGCTTTCTATTTTTCTCCCTCGGGAGAGATGATGCGTTGATTCATCACGCAGGGAAGATAATCCATATTATTAGTAAGGACAATTGCAGGATAACCTATTAATGTGATAGGTATTACTGATGTTAACGAACCAGGCGGTCGGGCCGGATGTTTCCCCGGAGGCGGTGCTGCGCACCTTGTCCGGGCTACAGGTCGTGCAGGGCGGGTGCGAATCCGTAGCCCCGGTAAGCGCAGCGCCACCGGGGAGACATGCCGGCACGGTTGCCGGACCACTGAAACGCAAAAAGCCCATCCGTAAGGATGGGCTCTTCACTTGTTTGATGCCTGGGAATGATGGCGGGCGTCCTGCCCGCCACCCTCCGGGCCGTTGCTGCGCAACGTTCAAATCCGCTCCCGGCGGATTTGTCCTCCTCAGGAGAGCGCTCACCGACAGACAACAGACAAAACAAAAAGCTCAGTCTTTCGACTGAGCTTTCTGCTTTATTTGATGCCTGGCAGTTCCCTACTCTCACATGGGGAGACCCCACACTACCATCGGCGCTACGGCGTTTCACTTCTGAGTTCGGCATGGGGTCAGGTGGGACCACCGCGCTATCGCCGCCAGGCAAATTCTGTTTTATCAACACGTCTCACGGACGCATCGAGTAATCTGTATCAGAGCTGAAAATCTTCTCTCAAATCGCCAAA
>NZ_KV792993.1:0-1653 GCF_001808325.1 Klebsiella sp. HMSC16C06 | reverse complement strand
CATTCAACTTCAGCTGGCGCCTCCATGCCGCTGACGCGGCATCCGGAAGTTTCCCATGCTGTAGACTTTAACGTCTGCTTTGTGCCAGGAGCGGACACAACATGGCTGCGTTCCTTGCATCCCGTCCGCAAACCTACGACGCCTACAGTGGAGTAAGGTGCCATCCCGTTTCCCACACTTGCACCTTACGTCAAGGTCCCGCCCCGGGGTATTTCCCCTACAATACAATCCCCTCTATTTTAATCCCTCTTCGTAATTTGAATATCTCTCTATAAATTCAATTTTTTCATAATGCTATGATGGTGATATCAAATTGATATCTTCACCCACTTGAAGTGTTGATATCAAATTGATATATTAACCCTGCTTCATTTCGAAGAACGTTGAGAAACGACATAAACAAACCGGAGAAAATCTATGGAAAACAATCTAATTGCCAAATCAGGGCACATATAAGCCCGTCTTCACTAAGAGAGGTAAATCACTGCAACAACCGAGGTAAAAAATATGACAGTCCACGTCGTTAAAAAAACCGGCGATTTCGTTCTTCGCTTACGCGAGAAAGATACGCCGAACGCCATCAGCGGAATCACGCTGGACGCGCTGATGACGGTAACAGGGATGACTAAAACTGAGTTGGCCCACTTGGCTCTTCGTAAGCTGGCTGATGCCTATCTGCCGCATTACGAAAAAGATGATGGTCCACTCACCACTGCTCAAATCCAGGCTATTCGTGAAGCCTCAACGGCAAGCGGTAAATCGGAGGAGCGATTTAATAAAACTCTTTTATAAGGAGAGAAGATGGCAACTACCACTAAACCTTTTCCACAACTGCCTGAGCCAGGTGATTTTGTATGGTGTCGCTTTCCACGCCTGCCAGGATTCCCTGATACACCAGGGCCAAAGCTCCGTCCGGCATTAGTCATCGCGGTGTCGGATGCAGACCACGAAGTGATGGTTGTCTATGGGACGAGCCAGAAAACCGATAAAATCTATCCGACTGAGTTTTTACTCAAAAAGACAGATGCCGGTTTCGCTGTATCTGGACTGGCTCATGATACGAAGTTCGATATGGCAGTTCGCATTGAGCTTCCCTACGATAGTGACTGGTTTGATCTTGCTCCTATTAAAAATGGGGTGGCTACGATGTCGCCGGTAATGGGTACACTGCACACAACTTACATGGCTGCTGTGAAGCAGGCCAATGCAAAAGTGAGTCAAGCTGCATAGTTGCACTCAGCAACCTGTTAAAAAAATCCCCGCTGCTGGCGGGTTTTTTGCCTTCTATCTGGAACTGTTAAAGTAGATATGACTTTCTCCCTGATAATTCATACGGAAGGCTATAACCAAGTTAACACTGTAAGTATCAGTGTTAACCGCACCATGTAATTTTATATATGTACCAGCCTAGAGGAAAATATCCGCTTATCGCTCAAAGCTGCCTGTCAACGTGATCGATCGCTCTTAACACGGCCTGGAAGTACAAAAAATGGCCTTAACGTACAATAATTTTCGATATCCAAACTGACCCCTCACAGGCCCAGGATGCGGTGAAAATGACGCCCTCCAGAAGCGAACACATCACCTCAGATTCCGGAGAGAAGCAAACACATACAGCCGCGCTGCGTACATCGCTGCAGCAGGAGGACAGAC
>NZ_KV792992.1:0-4209 GCF_001808325.1 Klebsiella sp. HMSC16C06 | reverse complement strand
TTCGCACCCGCCCTGCACGACCTGTAGCCCGGACCGGTACACCGCATCATTACCGGTAACGCCCCCAATATCACTGCCCCTGCAATCAGGCAAGCCTTCCCCCGCCAGATACGGTAAACTAACGCCGATTTTGCATCAGGAAGCCACTATGAACCACTCCCTCAAACCCTGGAATACCTTTGGCATTGAGCGCTCCGCCAGGACGATTGTACGCGCCGAAACTGAGCAGCAGTTATTAAGCGCCTGGCAAACTGCTGTCGCGGCAGGCGAACCCACGCTGATCCTTGGGGAAGGTAGTAATGTCCTGTTTCTGAACGACTATGCCGGTACGGTGATCCTCAACCGAATTATGGGGATCGAGGTGAGCGAAACGCCGGAAGCCTGGTGCTTGCACGTCGGCGCCGGCGAAAACTGGCATCAATTGGTGCAGTTCACGCTACAGCATGCGATGCCAGGTCTGGAAAATTTGGCATTGATCCCTGGCTGCGCAGGATCTTCGCCGATCCAGAATATTGGCGCCTACGGTGTCGAGCTCCAGCGGGTTTGCAACTATGTGGACTGCATTGAGCTGGAAACGGGTCGTAAGCAGCGTCTTTCAGCGGCGGAATGCCGTTTCGGCTACCGTGACAGTATCTTTAAACATGAATACCAGGATCGCTACGCCATCGTCGCGATTGGTTTAACGTTAGCGAAAGCATGGCAGCCTGTACTGAGTTACGGTGATTTAACGCGTCTTGATCCACAGACCGTCACCCCGCAGCAGGTATTCGATTCCGTTTGTCATATGCGAATGACTAAGTTGCCGGATCCCAAGATTAACGGCAATGCCGGAAGTTTCTTTAAGAATCCGATCGTCAGCGCTCAGGTTGCTGAAGCGCTGCTGGCGCAATTCCCCCAGGCGCCGCATTATCCGCAGGCAAACGGCACCGTCAAGCTGGCCGCGGGCTGGTTAATCGATCAATGTCAGCTCAAAGGGCAACGCATTGGCGGCGCGGCCGTCCATCGACAACAGGCCCTGGTACTCATTAATGAAGATCGAGCGACCAGCGAGGACGTGGTAAAACTAGCCCATTACGTTCGCCAGCAGGTGGGTAAGAAATTCGATGTATGGCTTCAGCCCGAGGTGCGCTTCATTGGAACGCATGGTGAAGTCAACGCAGAGGAGAGCATTGCGTGAAAGACCATACTATTCCCTTAACGTTGATTTCTATCCTGGCTGATGGCGAGTTCCACTCAGGTGAACAGCTTGGTGAGCAGTTAGGTATGAGCCGGGCGGCGATTAATAAGCATATCCAGACCTTACGCGACTGGGGCGTCGATGTGTTTACAGTGCCAGGCAAGGGTTACAGCCTGCCAGAGCCCATTCATCTGTTGGATGAGAAAAAGATTTCCCAACAGATTGAACATGGCCGAGTGACGGTTCTCCCCGTGATTGACTCCACTAACCAGTATTTACTGGACAGGCTTGATGAGCTGACATCCGGGGATTCCTGTGTGGCTGAATATCAGCAGGCAGGGCGAGGACGGCGAGGTAGAAAATGGTTCTCGCCCTTTGGCGCCAATCTTTATCTCTCGATGTACTGGCGCCTGGAGCAGGGGCCGGCGGCGGCTATTGGACTCAGCCTGGTGATTGGTATCGTGATCGCTGAAGTTCTGCAGCAACTCGGGGCCGATCAGGTTCGTGTGAAATGGCCAAACGATATTTACCTGCAAGATCGTAAACTGTCAGGGATCCTCGTGGAACTGACCGGGAAAACGGGTGATGCTGCACAAATCGTTAGTGGCGCGGGTATCAATCTTGTGATGCGTCGCGTGGAGTCTGACGTGGTCAATCAGGGGTGGATAAGCCTTCAGGAGGCGGGGGTTGTCATCGACCGCAACCTCCTCGCCGCGCGCCTGATTAAAGAGCTACGTCTGGGCCTGGAACTGTTCGAGCAGGAAGGGTTAGCGCCCTATCTGCCGCGCTGGGAGAAACTGGATAACTTTATTCATCGCCCGGTAAAACTCATTATCGGTGATAAAGAAATCTATGGAATTTCCCGGGGCATTGATGCGCAAGGCGCACTATTGCTGGAACAGGATGGGGTAATAAAAGCCTGGGTTGGCGGTGAAATATCATTGCGCAGCGCAGAATAAAAAAGGGAGCTTCGGCTCCCTTTGCTTTATTTACGTAAGCGTACTTGATTCACAGAATGATTGGCGCTTTTGGTCATGATCAGGCTGGCACGTTCGCGGGTTGGAAGGATGTTTTCTTTAAGATTCATTAAGTTAATCTCGTTCCATAGCGAGGTGGCAATATCCACCGCCTCTTCCTTCGACAGCTTAGCGTAATTGTGGAAGTAGGAGTCAGGATCGGTAAACGCCCCTTCTCGGAATTTGAGAAAACGGTTGATATACCAGCTTTTCAGTAATTCTTCCGGGGCATCGACATAAATAGAAAAATCGACAAAATCGGATACAAATACATGATGAGGATCGTGCGGATAATCCATTCCACTTTGCAGAACGTTGAGTCCCTCAAGAATTAAAATATCCGGCTGCGCGACGGTTTTATCGCCGTCGGGAATAACATCATAAATCAGATGGGAATAAACCGGCGCGGTTGCCTGCGGTACACCTGATTTAAGATCGGAGACAAACTTCACCAGTCGATGCATATCATAGGACTGCGGGAAGCCTTTCTTCTTCATTAATCCGCGTTCTTTCAATACTGAGTTAGGGTGCAAAAAACCGTCAGTAGTGATGAGTTCAACATGGCGGTGCTCCGGCCAACGGCTAAGCAAGGCCTGCAGTACACGCGCGGTGGTGCTTTTCCCCACCGCAACGCTGCCAGCGATGCTGATGATATAGGGAATGCGTTGACCGTTGGTGCCAAGAAATTGTTCGAGAACAGCCTGACGACGCAGGTTAGAACTGATATAGAAGTTGAGCAAACGCGACAGCGGCAAATAGATCTCGGCAACCTCTTCCAGAGAGAGATCTTCGTTGATGCCTTTTAACCGCGTGATTTCATCCTCGGTTAACGTCATCGGGACAGAATCACGAAGTGCAGCCCATTGGTGGCGGTTAAATTGTAGGTACGGTGTCATTAACGTCTGCTCTTTTTGGCTCATAAGCATGTTCTTACCATCGCCGTATACGTTGAAACGGCGATGCTTCACACGAGTTAATCAGGACAATGGGCAGGAGGGTAACACCAGATTGCCGGGAATAATAAGAAAAAAACTCATTGAATGCTGCTTTCTCGCGCCAGCATCACAAGAGAGGAATAAGTTTCTTATTCGTAGTAAACCAGCAGGATAGTGCTAACGGCCCGTTACCTTTCTGTCAGTCGTCCGCATACATCCTGGGCATCAGCGGGTGACTGGAACCGCTCCTGATGAGCTGGATTGCTGGCGAATATTTGCACTGCTCTGTTTGAAATTACACCGTTTTTTCGTGTAAGAGCACAAAATGTGAGCAAGAGAACGTTTTATGCAAATTTTTAGTTGCATGAACTCGCTCCTCTCCCTAGAATGCGCGCTACTTGATGCCGACTTAGCTCAGTAGGTAGAGCAACTGACTTGTAATCAGTAGGTCACCAGTTCGATTCCGGTAGTCGGCACCATAACAATTTGGGTGGGGTTCCCGAGCGGCCAAAGGGAGCAGACTGTAAATCTGCCGTCATCGACTTCGAAGGTTCGAATCCTTCCCCCACCACCACTTTCTGGCGACGCTTTGCGTAGCCGGAGTTGGTTGGGTAAACTAATCAGCTCAATACTAAAGAGAGCAGTCTCTTTAGTATTACAGAAAGAACTGGGTAGCCGAGTTTCAGGATGCGGGCATCGTATAATGGCTATTACCTCAGCCTTCCAAGCTGATGATGCGGGTTCGATTCCCGCTGCCCGCTCCAGACGTGCTGATATGGCTCAGTTGGTAGAGCGCACCCTTGGTAAGGGTGAGGTCCCCAGTTCGACTCTGGGTATCAGCACCACTTCTTTTCTCTCCTTCCCTGTTTCTCTTCTGTTATTTTCATTCAACAAGTCGGGCATGTTGCCTGGTTGATGTGGTGATATCACCGATTTATCCGTGTCTTAGAGGGACAATCGATGTCTAAAGAAAAGTTTGAACGTACAAAACCGCACGTTAACGTCGGTACTATCGGCCACGTTGACCATGGTAAAACAACGCTGACCGCTGCCATCACTACCGTTCTGGCTAAAACCTACG
>NZ_KV792991.1:0-1231 GCF_001808325.1 Klebsiella sp. HMSC16C06 | reverse complement strand
TCTGAAATCTCAAGGCCGTTGACCTTACGTTTGCCTTTGTACAGGGTTTCTCCGTATTCTGTTTCCACCACCCGGGCGTCCTTATCCAGCAACGGGGTGCCGGTATAACTATGGTTATCTGTCTTTAATGTGATAGTGACTTCTTTGCTGTTTTGATAGTTTATGGAAGTTTCATACTGCCCGAGCAGTGAGGCATCAACCTGCCCATACTGAATAGCTAACTGATTGCCTGAGGGGCGCTGATTATCCTGACGGGGTTGCAACCCTGACAGAATAGCCAGTAATTGTGATTTTTTCTCAGGGATGTTATATTTCAGACTAAATATTTTTCTTTTAGTGTCATATTTTTTATCACGAGAATCCTGAGCTTTCATTTTTATAATAAAGGATACTCCATCGTTCCACCTACAGGCCTCAAGCGTTCTGAATACATCGGAAATTGAATTGGTATTTATATATTCAAATATTTTTCCTTTCATGTCAGAAGGAAGTTGATAAATCTGTTTAAGATAAGGCGCATCTTGAGGAAGTTGAGGCTGCATGTTTCTGAGTTCTTCTTCATGTCGTATCAAGAACTGCTGAAATGGAGGGAAGTATTGCCGTTTTGTTTCCACCGTGGTCATCTCTGAACCCTGGATAAACATCACCATCCCGGCTGGCGTAAATTCAGCCGGAAGCGCCACAGAATAAAAACCAAAATACCGCGTTTCGGGGTGCTGCAATAATGAGGTGACCATCACTTTCTCCCTGTCATTTAATGAATACTGATACGCGCCGGGTTTGAATGCCAGCCATCCCGTGATAAATATCCCCATCGCCAGCAGCAGGCCGTTTCTCAGGCGATGTGGGCCATTAAGCAAAAACCATTTATTTATCATTATTGACCTGCCGGGAAATTATTATTATGGCGTGTGAAGACAAAGAATATCTGGAATGTTATCGTTAATCAGGCTCTGTATGATAATCTGTTTTTACCACCGGGTGGGGTGATATTTAATTGTTTCGGTTATATTCTCCCACAGAGCTACCAGTTCATTCTCGGTTAATGCGTTATCCGCGTGCAACAGGTCAACGGTGTAATCCATCGACAACTCCAGTAGCTTATTCCCTTCTTTCTTATCTTGATGGATAACCAGTTCAAAATTATAAATTATGGCTGGTTTTGCATAATAACTATCAGTCTGTTTCGTCCACCATTCTGAAATCTCAAGGCCGTTGACCTTACGTTTGC
>NZ_KV792990.1:0-60814 GCF_001808325.1 Klebsiella sp. HMSC16C06 | reverse complement strand
CCGGGAGCGCAAACTACGCTGAAGCCACAGATAATATAAACAACCACACCGCAGTGCTTCCCCTCACCCTGTCCCTCTCCCGGAGGGAGAGGGAACCGTCCGGCTGGGGTTTAGACCTGCCAAGCGCAGCGCCGCCGGGCAAGATATCAGGCACGGTACCCCTGGTATTGCCGGGTGGCGGCTGGCGCCTTACCCGGACTACAGGATCCTCTCACAGGCTCACACCCCGCAGGCCCGGCAAGCGCAGCGCGACCTGGCGGTGTCATTCGCGGGCCAGCTTGCGCTCGTTCTTTTGCCGCAGCTTTTTCGCCCGACTCTCCAGCAGCAGATAAGCCACCGTCGCCAGCAGCAGCGGCAGGAAATAATAGAGCGCGCGCCAGGCGAGCAGGGCGGCGATAATCGCGCCCTTCGAAATCTCCTCTCCGGAGAGCATGGCGATAAACACCGCCTCCAGCACGCCGATACCGGCCGGAATATGAACGATCACCCCGGCGATACTGCTCACCAGCAGCACCCCTAATACCAGGAAATAGTTAATTTCGCTGCCCAACAGCAGCCAGATTATCGCCCCCATCGCCATCCAGTTCGCCGCCGAAATCCCCATCTGCAGCAACGCGAAGCGCCAGGAGGGCAGCACCAGCCGCTGACCTTTAATCGTCAGGTGACGGCGTTTGGCAAACGCGCAACCGAACAGATAGCAAAGCGTAAGGATCAGCATCACCCCGCCGATAATGCGCAGAGTGGTCTGGCTGATGTACCAGTGCGGCGGCAGCTTCACCAGATCCGCCGTAAATATCACCCCACCGAGCAGGATATAGCCCAGCCAGTTGGTGGTAATGCTTAATGAAAAAATACGGGTGATGGTGCCGCCGTTGAGCCCCAGCCGCGAGTACAGCCGGTAGCGCATGCCGATCCCGCCGACCCAGGTGCTGAGCGTCAGGTTAAAGGCATAGCAGATAAACGACACCAGCATCACCTGACGTTTCGCCAGCTTATGCCCGCAATAGGCCCGGCCAAGCAGATCGTAGCAGCCGTAGATTAGATAGCTGACGATGACCAGCGCAATGGCGCTAAACAAGGCCAGCCGATCGTAGCCGCGGATCACCTTCCACACGTCCTGCCAGTCGACCTTCTGCGCGTAAATCACCAGCAGGACAATCACGGCGATAAAAAAGAGCACGGTAAGAACTCTTTTCGCCATCCGCCAGCGGGGATGCGATTTACTCATAGCGGATTATCCCTGGTTTGTGAGTCGACACGATCCTGGGTTTCAATCTCCGGCTGCACCGGCGGGCTGACCCTGGCCAGCCGCGGCGTATGGGCTGGTAGCCAGCCGACCCACGCCGGGAAGTGGCGCAGAAAGTGGAAGGCCATCACGCTGACGCCCAGCCGCCACCAGTTGCGTTTCGGCAGCATCGTTTTATCGATCCGCTGGCAATCCCTGGCGATAAGCCCGTTAAGGTTATCGCGCAGCGTCTGGTTAAACACCCGGTCGTGGATGATCAGATTGGCTTCCAGATTCAGCGACAGGCTCAATGGATCCAGGTTGCTCGACCCGACGGTGGCCCAGTGGTCGTCCGCCAGAGCGACCTTGCCATGCAGCGGACGGCGGCGATATTCGTAGATCTGCACCCCGCCCTTAACGAGATAGTGATAGAGCAGGTGGGCGCCAAACTTCACAATCGGAATATCCGGCTCGCCCTGGACGATCAGCTTGACCCTCACGCCGCGCCGCGCGGCGTTGCGCATCGCATGCAGCAGGCGGTAGCCGGGAAAGAAATAGGCGTTGGCAATGATCACCTCCCGGCGGGCGCTGGTCAGCATCTTCAGATAGTGGCGTTCGATATCGTCGCGGTGATCCTGGTTATCGCGCCAGATGAACAACGCCTGCGCCTCGCCGGGAGTCTGGTTGATCTCTGGCTGGTGGCGACGGCGGCGCCACCAGCGGCGGGCGGTTTCGCTGTTGGGCAGGTTCTCCAGCTCGAACTGGAGAATATCAAGCACCACCGGCCCCTCGACCTGCACCGCATAATCCTGTTTCGCCTCCGGGCCGTAGTCGCTCATATGCTCGGCGGAGTAGTTGATGCCGCCGACAAAGGCGGTGGTGTCGTCAATCACCACGATTTTACGGTGCATCCGACGGAACAGGTTGGTGCGCATCCCCATCAGCTTAGGGCGCGGATCGTAGTAGCGAAAAATCACCCCGGCGGCGGTCAGTTCGCCGACAAACTCATCGCTGAGATCCGGCGAGCCGTAGCCGTCAAGCAGCACCTCCACCTGAATACCGCGGCGGGCGGCTTTCAGCAGCACCGCGTGCAGCCGCCAGCCCACCTCATCTTCAAACCAGATAAAGGATTCGAGGATCACCCGCCGGCTGGCGCGACCAATAGCCGCAAACAGCGCCGGATAGTACTGGTCGCCGTTCTCCAGTAGCGTAATGCGGTTGCCTTCCTGCCAACGACATTTCACAAGTGTATCTCCACGCTAAGGGGCGCATGATCGGACAGATGCCGCCATTGTTTGAGGGCCAGCGCCTTCGGGTGGCTGGCGTGGGCGTTTTTGACATAAATACGATCGAGGCGCAGCAGCGGAAAACTGACCGGAAACGTACGCGCCGGCCGTCCGCGGGCGCGGGTAAAGATCTCTTCCAGCCCGGCTTGCGCTTTTAACGGCTGATTCGCCTGCTGACGCCAGTCGTTAAAATCCCCGGCCACCACCACCGGCTCACCGGCGGGGAGGGTATTGACCCATTCTGCCAGCATGGTCAACTGCGCCTGCCGTTGGTCGGCGCGTAAACCCAGGTGAACGCAGATCACATGGATCGTCACGCCGCTCTCTGGCGGCACGATGCGGCAGTAAAGCAGACCGCGTTTCTCGCCGTTGCCGACTGAAATATCCCGATTTTCATAGTATTCAATGGGAAAGCGCGACAGTACGGCATTGCCGTGGTGGCCTTCCGGATAGACCGCGTTGCGCCCGTAGGCGTAATCGCTCCACATGGTGTCGGCGAGAAATTCATAATGGGTGGTATCTGGCCAGTTCTCGATGTGCAGCGGGTGAACCTCGTGAGCGCCCATCACTTCCTGCAGGCAAACAATATCCGCGCTGACGCTGCGCACGGCGTCGCGCAACTCGGGCAAAATAAAACGCCGATTAAACGCCGTAAAGCCTTTATGGGTGTTAATTGTCAGCACGTTCAACGAAAATCCCGACGTTGGCTCAGCCATAATTCTCCAGTAAATGTCACTTTCCTGAATAAAATAGTGTAGTAGACGTCACAAAAAGATGCGGTGTTACGGAATTTTCCGTAAAGTGCGGTACTCTGAGTAGCAGAGAAAAATCCTTCAGGAGAGAAGCCATGAAGTGGCAACAACGTGTACGCGTCGCAACAGGTCTTAGTTGCTGGCAGATTATGTTGCATCTACTGGTCGTGGCAGTGCTGGTGATGGGATGGATGAGCGGCGCGCTGGTGCGCGTCGGATTGGGGCTGTGCGTCCTCTATAGCGTCACGCTGCTGGCGATGCTGTTTTTGCAGCGTCACCACGAGGCGCGCTGGCGCGATGTGGGAGACTTCCTTGAGGAGCTCACCACCACCTGGTACTTTGGCGCGGCCATGATAGCGCTGTGGCTGCTGTCGCGCGTGCTGCACAACAACCTGCTGCTGGCCCTCGCCGGGCTGGTGATACTGGCAGGCCCGGCGGTGGTCTCGCTGCTGGCGAAAGATAAAAAACTACGCAATCTTTCTTCGGAACATCGCATACGCCGCTGAGCCGGTGGTGGCCGCTATGACCAGTAGCGGCCACAAACTTCCCCACACAATCTTCAGACTCGCATCCTTCAGATAAATTTGCTTGGTGATATCGGTAAAATGGCGGATCGGGTTTATCCAGGTCAGATCCTGCAGCCACTGCGGCATATTTTCCACCGGTGAAACGTAGCCCGAAAGCAGGATCGCCGGCATCATAAAGACGAACACGCCGATAAACGCCTGCTGCTGGGTGGCGCACAGCGATGAAATCAATAAACCGAAGCCCACCAGCGATAAGCCATAAATCACCATCGTGAAATAGAACAGCAGCAGCGAGCCGGCAAACGGGATCTGATAGGCCCAGATACCAATCGCCAGCACGATAGTCGCCTGCAGGGTGGCGACGATCAGCGCCGGCACTGCTTTGCCAACGAAGATTTGCCAGGTGGCGAGGGGCGAGACCAGCAACTGATCGAGGGTACCCTGTTCGCGCTCACGGGCCACCGACAACGACGTCACGATCATCACTCCGATGGTGGTGATCATGGCGATAAGCGACGGCACCACGAACCACTTATAGTCGAGATTCGGGTTGTACCAGTTGCGCACCACCAGTTCGCTGTTGTTCGGCTTCGCTTTCCCCTCCAGCAGCTCCTGCTGATAGTTTTTTACGATCTGCTGCAGGTAGTTGGCGGCGATTTGCGCGCTGTTGGAGTTGCGCCCGTCGAGCAGGAGCTGCAGCGGGGCGGTTTGATAGTTGTCGAGATTACGCGAGAAATCCGCCGGGAAGCGTACCACCAGCAGGGCTTTTTGTTCATCGATGGTCGGCTGGATCGCCTGCGGGCTTTTCAGCAACAGGACGTGGGTAAAGGCTTTGGCGCGGGCGAAGCGCTGAGTGAGTTCCACCGCGTGGCGGCCGCTGTCTTCGTTGTAGATGGCGATGGTGGCGTTGGTCACCTCCAGCGTCGCGGCAAAGGGAAACAACAATACCTGAATCAGCACCGGCATGATTAAAATTGCCCGCGTTTGCGGCTCGCGCAGCAGCGACTGCAGCTCTTTGCGGATCAATGTCCATAAACGGTGAAACATAATTGCTCCTTTGGCCCATTCAACCACGCCGGGCGGCACTGCGTTTGCCCGGCCTGGGGGATCGGCGAACCGTATAATCGATGTTGGTTAAACCGTAGGCCCGGTCAGCGCAGCGCCACCGGGCAAAACCTAATCCAGACGCCGCTTGGTTTTTAACCACGTCAGGCCGATAAACATCACCGCCGACGCAATCAAAAACAGCACATTCACCAGCAGCACCACCGGAATATTGCCCGCCAGAAACAGGCTTTGCAGGGTGTTGACGAAATAGCGCGCCGGGATCACGTAGGTCACCGCGCGGATCACCGCCGGCATACTGTCTATCTGGAAAATAAACCCGGACAGCATAATCGACGGTAAAAACGCGGCATTCAGCGCCACCTGCGCGGCGTTAAACTGGTTGCGGGTAATGGTTGAGATCAGCAGCCCCATCCCCAGGGTGCTGAGCAAAAACAGACTGGTGATGACAAACAGGATCGGCAGCGAGCCGCGATAGGGCACGCCGAGAATAAATACCGACACCAGCATACAGAGCAACATCGCCAGCATGCCGAGGAAATAGTAGGGAATGAGCTTGCACAGCAGCAGTTCGGCGCGGGTGATCTCCGTCGACAGCAGCGCCTCCATGGTGCCGCGCTCCCATTCGCGCGCCACCACCAGCGAGGTCAGGATCGCGCCGACCACGGTCATGATGATGGTAATTGCGCCGGGGATAATAAAGTGCTGGCTAATAGCCGCCGGGTTAAACCAGTAGCGCATCTGCACGTCGATCAGCGGTTCAAAGGTTTCGCCGCGGTCTTCCGCCCGCTGCTGCTGCCAGATCTGCCAGATACCTTCCACGTAGCCCTGAGCGAAGTTGGCGGTATTGGGCTCGCTGCCGTCGGTGATGAGCTGCAGCGGTGCGTCGGCGCCGGCGCGGGCCATCTGGCGGTCGAAGTCCACCGGAATGACCACCATGGCGCGGATGCGCCCGGCCTGCATCATTTGAATCAGTTGCTGGCGATTATCGCTGACCGTGGCGTCGATATAGGGCGAGCCGGTCATGGTATGGACGAAATCCAGCGCCTCTTCGCTCTGTTGCTCCAGCAATACGCCGACCCGCAGTTTGCTGGAGTCGAGGTTAATGCCATAGCCGAAGATAAACAGCAGGAGTAGCGGGATCACCACCGCGATCAGCCAGCTGCTGGGATCGCGGACGATCTGCCGGGTCTCTTTGACGCACAGGGCGCGGACCCGCCGCCAGGAGAGAATGCTATTGCTCATGGCTATTCTCCTTATCCCAGCGGTTAATCAGGGTAATGAACGCCTGCTCCATGGTCGGGTCCGTCTGGCTGTCATCCGCCGCCTGGGCCTTCAGCGCGTCCGGGGTGCCGCTGGCGATAAGTTTACCGTGGTAAACCAGCCCGATACGGTCGCAGTATTCCGCCTCATCCATAAAGTGGGTGGTCACCATCACCGTCACCCCTTTATCGACCATGCTGTTGATATGCAGCCAGAACTCGCGGCGGGTGAGGGGGTCGACGCCGGAGGTTGGTTCATCGAGAAACAGAATATCGGGCTCATGCATCAGCGAGCAGGCCAGCGCCAGCCGCTGCTTGTAGCCGAGCGGCAGCTCGTCGGCGGCGTGACGGGCGATACTTTTCAGGCCAAAGGCATCGCTCATTCGGGCGATTTTTTCATTTTGCGCCCGGCCGCGCAGGCCATAGACGCCGGAGAAAAAGCGCAGGTTCTGCTCGACGCTGAGGTTGCCATACAGCGAAAATTTTTGCGCCATATAGCCCAGATGCTGGCGCGCCTTGCCAGAGCTGACCTTAAGATCCATCCCCAGCACCAGCGCTTTGCCGGAGGTGGGCACCAGCAGGCCGCACATCATTTTGAAGGTGGTGGATTTCCCGGCGCCGTTGGGGCCGAGCAGGCCGAAAATTTCACCGCGCTTAACCTGGAAATCGACGTGGTCGGTAGCGGCGAAATCACCAAACTTTTTCGTTAACGACTGGGCTTCAATGACCGTTTCGTCTTTGCTGCCGTCAACACGATGGATAATCGCTCCCAACGGCGATTCGGCGGTTCCCGCTCCGCCGAGCAGATCGATAAACGCATCTTCAAAGCGCGGCGCGGTGTCGGCCACCTGCAGCGGCGGCATGTCGCCATGCTGCTGGACTTCCTCAATGCGGGCGTCCTTTTTCAGGATCAGGCGCACCGATTTGCCCTGGATCACGCCATCGCTGACCTGCGGCAGCTTCAGCGCCCGCTGCAGCAGACGGCGGTTGTTTTCCTGTGGGCTGGAGACGAGGAAACTGCGCCCGGCCATGGTTTGCGTCAGCGCCGTCGGCTCACCCTGGTAGAGCAGTTTGCCTTCGTTCATCAGCAGCACGTCGCGGCATTGTTCCGCTTCATCGAGATAGGAGGTGCTCCACAGGATCAGCATGCCGTCGCCGGCCAGCTCGTGCACCATCTGCCACAGCTCGCGGCGCGAGATAGGGTCGACGCCGACGCCGGGCTCATCCAGCAGCAGTACTTTCGGGTCGCCCACCAGGGTACAGGCGAGCCCCAGCTTTTGCTTCATGCCGCCGGAAAGCTTGCCTGCCAGCCGTTCGGTAAACGGGCCAAGGGAGGTGAACTCCAGCAGACGGTCGAAAATTTTCTTCCGCGCCTCGCCGGTGACGCTGCGCAGGTCGGCGTACAGGGTCAGGTTTTCCATCACCGTCAGATCTTCATACAGGCCGAACTTCTGCGGCATATAGCCGAGCACCGCGTGCAGGGCGCTGTCGTCTTTTAGCGGGTCGAAGCCGATCACGCTGGCGCGGCCCTCATCAGGCTTGAGCAAACCGGCCAGCATTCGCATCAGGGTGGTTTTCCCCGCGCCGTCGGGCCCCACCAGCCCGGTGACGTAGCCGGCGTGGATCGTGCAGGTGAGCGGCGCCACCGCTGGCCTGTCCATTCCGGGAAAACGGCGGCTCAGACCGTTTAAGGCAATGATGGCCTCACTCATGTCCGTTCCCGTGGTTAAAGGAGACGGTCACCGGCATCCCCTGGCGCAGGGCGCCGTCGGCATCGTTCACCACAATACGCAGACGATAAACGAGGTCGGTACGCAGATCCGGCGTTTCAACGGTCTTCGGCGTGAATTCAGCGCTTGGCGAGACAAAGCCGATTTTGCCGTGATAGGGCTTATCCGGCCGGCTGTCGGTATACAGCAGCACTTCACGTCCCGGCTGCGCCTGACCAAGGTTTTTTTCGTCAACATAGGCGCGGACCCATACCGGATGGGTTAACGACAGCGTCAGTACGGTGCCGCCGGCGTTGAGCATGGTGCCGGGCTCGACGGCGCGGGTCATCAGCGTACCGTCGGAAGGGGCGGTGAGCACGGTATCGTGCAGGTCCAGTTTAGCCTGGGCCAGCGCCGCCTGCGCCTGTTCCAGACTGGCTTTGGCCTGGGCAATCTCCTGCGGGCGGTTACCGGCGCGATACTGACGCAGTTTATCCTGCGCCGATTTGAGCGTTGCCTGCGCCTGGTCGCGTGAGGAGCGGGCGTTCTCCAGATCGTTGGCGGAAATCGCGCTGCTGGCGCGCAGCCCGAGCTGGCGCTGATAAAAGTTTTGCGCATAGTCGTAAGCGGCCTGCGCCTGTTTCACCGCCGCCGCGGCCTGGGCAATCTCTTCCGCGCGGTAGCCGGCCATCATCAGGTCATACTGCGCCTGGGCGGTGGAGACGTTGGCCTGGGCCTGCAGCAGGGCATTTTCATACGGCGCGCGATCAAGCTCGCCGAGAGTTTGCCCGGCGCGGATGCTGTCGCCTTCGTCGACGGTCAGCGAAGCCAGTCTGCCGCCGACGCGGAAGCTCATGTTGACGGTGCGGATATCGACATTGCCATACAGGGTCAGCGGCTGCTGCCGGCTGCTCTGGTACCACCACCAGCCGCCGCCCAGCGCGGCGAGAAGAATCACGATCAGCAGAATGACGACGACGGGTTTTTTCATCAGCCCAAACTCCTTTGCGATAACCCATGCAGAATGAAATCGATATGACAGGTAATGACCTCGAAAATCTGTTCGGTCTTTTGCGCGTCAAACTGCGTCCAGCCGGTGCGTAGCAGGATGGTTTCACGCCCAAGACGGAAAGCCAGCACCTCGCCCAGCAGGGCGTGGGTGTGGAGGATCATTTGCGTATCACCGGCATCGCGGCCTGTCCAGGCGGCAATCAGCCGGGTGAGATAGTGGTGCAGGGGGGCGATCACCTGTTGGTGGATCAGATGGTAGGCGGCGGTCGGCGCCAGCTGCTCACGGGAAATGAATTTGCTTAAGTTGACCGTATCATCCTGGGTCAGCAGCAGGATCATGTTATGGCAGGCGTTGAGAATGAGGGCGCGTATTGCCTGGCGATCCGGCGACTTCCCGGCGAGCAGGGCCTCCGCCGCTTCGGCCTGTGGGCGAAAATTGTCGCCGATAAAATCGGCGATCCATTGGGCACAGGCGAGATATAAGTCGTCTTTCGAGCCAAAATAATAGGTGATAGCGGCGATATTCTGCCCGGCCTGGGCGGCGATATCGCGGGTGGTGGCATGCTGACCATACTCGCCAAACTGGGCGATAGCGGCCGCGATAAGCTGATTTTTTGCCTGTTCGCCTTTACTGGTCATCGCGCTCGGTAAAAGTTAATCAATCGATTGATTAACTTTAGGCCTCGATCGGCGGTTTGTCCACCAGCAGGGATCAAATATGGAACCCTTCCTCCTTCAGCTCCCCGGCGACCCAGGCGAAGAAACGCTGGACCTTCTCCTTCTGTTCATTGGCATGGGGAAGAACGAAGTGGTGCGCGCCGACCGGCATACTCCGCTCGTCGTCAAATACCGGCGTCAGCTGCCCCTGACGCACGTGCCCGCCGGCCAGCAGATTGCTTTCGAGGATCACGCCCATCCCCATTCTGGCCGCCTCGATGCTCATGTACGACCGGTCGAAATTAAAAATGAAGTTTTTATGCCAGCCGCGGACCTTGTGCCACGACAGCCAACTGCTCCAGTTAATTAAGGTGCTGTCGGAGTGGATCAGATCGCAGGCCAGCAGATCTTCCACCGCATGCACAGGATGGCTGGCTAAATAAGACGCTGCGCTGTAGGGCAGGACACACTCATTTTTAATGGTTCTGACCAACAGCGTTGGCCACTGTGATAGCCCGTGACGAATATCGATATCAATATTATCCCGGGAGAACTGGATGCTTTCGTAGGAACAGGTCAGGCTGATTTTTAACTCCGGCCACGCCTGGCGAAATTTATCCAGGCGAGGCATCAACCACAGCAGGCCGAAGCTCGGCGCCGAGTGAATACGTAAATAATCCTGATGGATATCATTGATCACCTGGCTGGTGGCCTGGCCAATCATATTCAGCGCCCCGGAGACCTCTTTGAGATATTTTTCTCCCACCGCCGTTAACATGACGCCTTTACTGCTGCGGGAGAACAGTTTTTTCCCCAGAAAGTGCTCCAGGCTGGCTATCTGATGGCTGACCGCCGAGGCGGTAATATTGAGATTCTCTGCGGCCAGGTTGAGGCTGCCGGTAGCGGCGACTTCAATAAAGGCCTGGATATTGCGTAAAGAGGGCATCGGCAAATTTTTATTGGGCAGCGGTTGACTCATGGCAGCATCCTGGGCAGGGCGTTTCTAAAAGAAAATAGCGAACAGCGTGGCGCAGTCGTGATAGCCAGCATAGGGAAAAGGAAAAAAATGATTTTAATTTGTGATGGGCTTAACAATTTATCTCGTTAAAAGCGCGCGTGTCAGTAAAGACTAAAAATTTGCGGGAAGTCACTAACTCAATTTTTCTCAATCATAATTGAGGTTTTTTGAATACCGTTTCATTTTGGGGTTGTTATATTCCTCTCACAGGCCTGATCACAAACGGCGATGCGTTGAGATCGCCATTATAAAACACCTAACCACCTGTTTAGCTGAGCGAAAAGATATTTATCTTTTGCTGCTGTATGGAAAGTGAAAACGCGGTGATCCGAAGCGGCAACGGGCAGCGAAGTGGATGAGGTATAAGATGAGGAAACCCTATGTCACGTATAGATACACTAGTCTGTACTGACGCCAGGAAAACGAAATATCGTTTCGTGGTTTTGACGATGATTTTCCTGGTGTATGCCATCAATTACGCCGACAGAACCAATATTGGCGCGGTTCTGCCGTTTATCATTGATGAGTTTCATATCAATAATTTTGAAGCCGGGGCCATCGCCAGTATGTTTTTCCTCGGCTATGCGGTAAGCCAGATCCCGGCCGGTTTTTTCATCGCCAAACGCGGTACCCGGGGGCTGGTTTCGCTGTCCATTTTCGGCTTCTCCGCCTTTACCTGGCTGATGGGCACGGTGAGCTCCGTGTTTGGCCTGAAGCTGGTGCGTCTGGGACTGGGGCTAAGCGAAGGGCCTTGCCCGGTGGGGCTGGCTTCCACCATAAATAACTGGTTTCCACCAAAAGAGAAAGCCACAGCAACCGGCGTTTACATCGCGGCGACCATGTTTGCGCCGATTATTGTCCCGCCGCTGGCGGTGTGGATTGCGGTGACCTGGGGCTGGCGGTGGGTCTTTTACTCCTTCGCGATACCCGGGATTGTGGCAGCGATAGCCTGGTATCTATTGGTGAAGTCAAAGCCATCAGAAAGCGGATTTGTTTCACAAAGTGAACTGGCAGAGATTAATGCCGGGCGTGAAAGTCATAATAATAGCGTACGCGAAAATATATTAATTGCCGATCGATTCACCTGGCTGGATAAAATCATTCGGGTAAAGAAGATGGCGCCAATTGATACGGCGAAAGGCTTATTCACCTCAAAAAATATTCTCGGTGACTGCCTGGCGTATTTTATGATGGTTAGCGTGCTGTACGGATTATTAACCTGGATCCCGCTGTACTTAGTCAAAGAGCGTGGCTTTGATGTAATGAGTATGGGTTTCGTGGCCAGTATGCCGTGCATCGGCGGCTTTATTGGCGCGATTGGCGGCGGGTGGATTTCAGATAAAGTTCTGGGCCGCCGACGTAAACCCACCATGATGTTTACTGCCGTGTCAACGGTGGTCATGATGTTAATTATGCTGAATATCCCGGCAAGCACCCTGGCGGTCTGTATTGGATTATTTTTTGTCGGTTTTTGTTTGAATATCGGCTGGCCGGCTTTTACCGCCTACGGTATGGCCGTTTCGGACAGCAAAACCTATCCAATCGCCTCTTCCATAATTAATAGCGGCGGCAACCTCGGTGGATTTGTCGCGCCGATGGCAGCCGGTTTCTTACTTGATAAAACCGGGAGTTTTAATTCTGTATTTACCTATTTTGGTATCTGCGCCGCCATTGGTTTGGTGGTGATTCTTTTCCTCGATGAACCACAATAACGGAAATATATCCTGTTAATTAATATGACGTAATGTCATGGAGTGAAACTATGTTATTAAAAGATAAAGTCGCCATTATTACTGGCGCGGCCTCCGCTCGCGGTTTGGGTTTCGCCACCGCGAAATTATTCGCCGACAACGGCGCGAAAGTGGTCATTATCGACCTCAATGGTGAAGCCAGCAAAACCGCGGCGGCGGCATTAGGCGAAGGCCATCTCGGCCTGGCGGCGAACGTCTCCGACGAAGTGCAGGTGCAGGCGGCCATCGAACAAATTCTGGCGAAATATGGCCGGGTTGATGTGCTGGTGAATAACGCCGGGATTACCCAACCGCTGAAGCTGATGGAGATCAAGCGCGCCAACTATGACGCGGTACTTGATGTCAGCCTGCGCGGTACGCTGCTGATGTCGCAGGCGGTTATTCCCACCATGCGGGCGCAAAAATCCGGCAGCATCGTCTGCATCTCGTCCGTTTCCGCCCAGCGCGGCGGCGGTATCTTCGGCGGCCCGCACTACAGCGCGGCAAAAGCCGGGGTGCTGGGTCTGGCGCGGGCGATGGCGCGCGAGCTTGGCCCGGATAACGTCCGCGTTAACTGCATCACCCCGGGGCTGATTCAGACCGACATTACCGCCGGCAAGCTGACCGACGACATGACGGCCAACATTCTTGCCGGGATCCCAATGAACCGCCTCGGCGACGCGGTAGACATCGCGCGCGCCGCGCTGTTCCTCGGCAGCGACCTCTCTTCCTACTCCACCGGTATCACCCTGGACGTTAACGGCGGCATGTTAATTCACTAAGCGAGGCAAACAGATGAAGATGACCGAATCACAAAAAGTCGCCGCGGCGGCGTGGCGTATTCGCCGTTACGCCCTGCAAATGGGGGAAGTGCAGGGGCAGGGCTATATCGGCCAGGCGCTGGGCTATGCCGATGTGCTGGCCACCGCCTTCAGCCACGCCATGACCTATCGTCCGGAAGATCCCGAGTGGGAGGGGCGCGATCGCTTCCTGCTCTCTCATGGCCATTACGCTATCGCTTATTATGCCGCGCTGCTGGAGGCGGGCATTATCCCGGAAGCCGAGCTGGAAACTTACGGCTCCGACGACAGCCGCCTGCCGATGTCCGGCATGGCGACCTACACCCCGGGGATGGAGATGTCCGGCGGTTCGCTGGGACAGGGGCTGTCCATTGCCGTCGGCATGGCGCTTGGGCTGCGGCAGAAACAGAGCACGGCCTGGGTCTACAACTCCATGTCCGATGGGGAGCTGGACGAAGGGTCGACCTGGGAAGCGGCGATGTCGGCGGCTCACTATGGCCTGAGCAACCTGATTAACCTTGTCGACGTCAACAAACAGCAGGCCGACGGCGATTCACGCAGAATCCTCGGCTTTGAGCCGCTGCATGAAAAATGGGCCGCCTTCGGCTGGTACGTACAGCGCGTGGACGGTAACGATCTGCCGGCGGTGATGGCCGCCTTTGACAACGCGAAAAGTTATTCCGGCAACCAGCCGCGGGTCATTTTATGCGACACGCTGATGGGCAAAGGGGTGCCGTTCCTCGAAACCCGCGATAAAAACCATTTTATTCGCGTCGATGCCGACGAATGGCAAAAAGCGATTGCGGTGCTGGATGCTAACAAACCAGAAGGAGTGCTGTAATGAGCCAGAGTCAACCCCGTTTAAAAACGTCGGCGATGATCGCCTCGATTGCCGATGAGGGCCAGGCGACCATCTCTGCGCCCTTCGGCGTCGCGCTGTCAAAACTGGCGGCGCAGCGTCCGGAAATCGTCGGCATGACCGCGGACCTGTCAAAATATACCGATCTGCATATTTTCGCCCAGGCCTTCCCGGATCGTTTCTTCCAGATGGGCATGGCCGAGCAGCTGCTGATGGCGGCGGCGGGGGGAATGGCGAAGGAGGGATTTATTCCTTTCGCCACCACCTATGCCGCCTTTGCAACCCGTCGCGCCTATGATTTTATTCATCAGGTCATCGCCGAAGAGCATCTGAACGTGAAGATCTGCGCGGCGCTGCCGGGCCTGACGACCGGTTATGGCCCCAGCCATCAGGCCACTGAAGATCTGGCGATTATGCGCGGTATCCCCGGCATGGTCATCGTCGATCCTTGCGATGCGCTGGAGATAGAGCAGGCGGTGCCGGCCATTGCCGATCACCAGGGGCCGGTGTATATGCGCCTGCTGCGCGGTAAGGTGCCACTGGTGCTGGATAAATACGACTATCAGTTCGAACTGGGTAAAGCAAAGCTGCTGGAGGACGGCAACGATGTGCTGATCATCTCCTCCGGGCTGATGACCATGCGCGCGCTGGAGGCGGCTGAAAAGCTGCGGGCCGATAACATCAGCGTGGCGGTCCTGCACGTGCCGACCATCAAACCGCTGGATGAAAAAGCGATTATTGAACAGGCGTCGAAGCCAGGTCGTCTGGTGGTGACTGCGGAAAACCACACCGCGGTCGGCGGCCTGGGGGAGGCGGTGGCCGCGCTGTTGATGCGTAAGGGTGTGCGCTGTGAGCTGGATACTGTGGGGCTGCCCGACGCGTTCCTGTTAGCCGGCGCGCTGCCGACCCTTCACGATCGCTACGGCATCTCCACCGCGAAGATCGTTGAAAAACTTAAGTATCGTCTGCGTTAATCGCTTTGCCATGACGCACCAGGCCGCTGAGCTCGCTCAGCGGCCTTCTCATGCCCGCCAGCCAGGCGCGGTATTCTTTTGCAGATTTTATGCGGCCTGTCACAAAATCTGCTAGACTGCGCCCCTTCATGGCATTGTGGTTTTTGCCATCTCTTATCGCAATAATCTCCCTGAAAACTACGCCCTTCACCGGGCCGGGGCGGTTCGGAGTTGTTATGTCTTTTGATTCCCTTGGCCTGAATCCCGATATCCTGCGCGCTGTCGCTGAGCAGGGCTACGTTGAGCCGACCCCTATCCAACAGCAGGCGATCCCGGCAGTAATGCAGGGGCGCGACCTGATGGCCAGCGCCCAGACCGGTACCGGTAAGACGGCGGGCTTTACCCTGCCGCTGCTGCAGCGCCTGATTGACAAAGAGCCGCACGCAAAGGGTCGCCGTCCGGTACGCGCGCTGATCCTGACCCCGACCCGTGAGCTGGCGGCGCAGGTGGGCGAGAACGTCCGCGATTACAGCAAGTACCTGAATATTCGCTCGCTGGTGGTATTCGGCGGCGTGAGCATCAACCCGCAGATGATGAAGCTGCGCGGTGGCGTCGACATCCTCGTTGCCACCCCGGGCCGTCTGCTGGACCTCGAACATCAGAACGCGGTCAGCCTTGATAGCGTGGAAATCCTTGTGCTGGACGAAGCGGACCGCATGCTGGATATGGGCTTTATCCATGACATCCGTCGCGTACTGGCTAAACTGCCGGCGCGTCGACAGAACTTGCTGTTCTCGGCGACCTTCTCCGACGAGATCAAGGGCCTGGCCGAGAAACTGCTGCACAACCCGCTGGAAGTGGAAGTGGCGCGTCGCAACACCGCGTCCGAGCAGATCACCCAGCACGTCCATTTCGTTGATAAGAACCGCAAGCGCGAACTGTTGTCGCAGCTGATCGGCGAAGGCAACTGGCAGCAGGTGCTGGTGTTTACCCGCACCAAGCATGGCGCCAACCACCTCGCGGAGCAGCTTAATAAAGACGGCATCCGCAGCGCGGCGATCCATGGCAACAAGAGCCAGGGAGCGCGTACCCGCGCGCTGGCCGACTTTAAATCCGGCGGCATTCGCGTGCTGGTGGCGACCGATATCGCCGCCCGTGGTCTGGATATCGAAGAGCTGCCGCACGTGGTGAACTACGAGCTGCCGAACGTACCGGAAGATTACGTCCACCGTATCGGCCGTACCGGTCGCGCGGCGGCCACCGGTGAAGCCTTGTCGCTGGTGTGTGTGGATGAGCATAAGCTGCTGCGCGATATCGAGCGCCTGCTGAAAAAAGAGATCCCGCGCATCGCGATTGCCGGCTATGAGCCGGATCCGTCCATTAAAGCCGAACCTATCCAGAACGGTCGCCAGCAGCGCGGCGGCGGTCGTGGGCAAGGTCAGGGACGCGGTGGCCAGGGTCAGGGACGCAGCGGACAGCCGCGCAGCCAGAACAGCGCCCCGCGCCGTCAGGACGGCGAGGCGCCGAAAGCGCGTACGCAGGACGGCAAACCGCCGCGCCGCCGTCGTCCGCGTAAACCGGCTGGCGAATAACACGCTGATGCCCCGGCCGCGATAACGCGGCCCGGCTCAGGCCCGTCTGTCCGCTACGCGGCGGCGGGCCTTTTTCTTTCCATTACACTATTTGTCGAGCACGCTTCCACACTCAGCAGAAAGCAATACCTCCAGGCGGGCAAAAATGGCACAATAGTGGCTGTTTATACAGTATTCAGGTTTTCTCATGGCTTTGACCGCTGCGCTGAAAGCGCAAATCGCCGCCTGGTATAAGGCGCTTCAGGAACAGATCCCGGACTTTATTCCCCGCCCCCCGCAGCGGCAGATGATCGCCGATGTGGCGAAAACTCTCGCCGGGGAAGAGGGCAGGCATCTGGCTATCGAAGCGCCGACCGGCGTAGGTAAAACGCTGTCATACCTGATCCCGGGCATCGCCATCGCCCGGGAGGAACAAAAAACGCTGGTGGTCAGCACCGCCAACGTCGCCCTGCAGGATCAAATCTACAGTAAAGACCTGCCGCTGCTGCGTAAAATTATTCCCGACCTGCGCTTTACCGCCGCCTTCGGTCGTGGGCGCTACGTCTGTCCGCGTAACCTGACGGCGCTGGCCAGCACCGAGCCGTCGCAGCAGGATCTGCTGGCCTTCCTCGATGACGATCTCACCCCGAACAACCAGGCCGAGCAGAAGCTGTGTGCGACCCTGAAGCAGGACCTCGACAGCTACCGCTGGGACGGCCTGCGCGATCATACCGATAAAGCCATCGATGACGCGCTGTGGAGCCGTCTGAGCACCGATAAGGCCAGCTGCCTGAACCGCAACTGCCACTACTATCGCGAGTGCCCGTTCTTCGTGGCACGGCGGGAAATTCAGGAGGCGGAAGTGGTGGTGGCCAACCATGCGCTGGTGATGGCGGCGATGGAGAGCGAGGCAGTGCTGCCGGAGCCGAAAAACCTGCTGTTGGTCCTCGATGAAGGCCATCATCTGCCGGACGTCGCCCGCGACGCGCTGGAGATGAGCGCTGAGATCACCGCCCCCTGGTTTCGCCTGCAGCTGGATCTGTTCTGCAAGCTGGTCGCCACCTGCATGGAGCAGTTTCGTCCGAAAACCACACCGCCGCTGGCCAATCCGGAGCGGCTCACCGGCCATTGCGAAGAGCTGTTCGAGCTGATTGCGTCGTTGAATAATATTCTCAATCTCTACATGCCCGCCGGTCAGGAAGCGGAGCATCGCTTCCCGATGGGCGAACTGCCGCAGGAGGTGATGGAGATCTGCCAGCGGCTGGCGAAGCTCACCGAGATGCTGCGCGGGCTGGCGGAGCTGTTTCTTAACGATCTCAGCGAAAAGACCGGCAGCCATGACGTGGTGCGCCTGCATCGGGTGCTGCTGCAGATGAACCGCGCGCTCGGCATGTTTGAAAGCCAAAGCAAGCTATGGCGCCTGGCGTCGCTGGCGCAATCCTCAGGCGCGCCGGTAACCAAATGGGCGACGCGAGTGGTGCGCGACGGCCAGATCCATGTCTGGTTCCACTGTGTCGGCATCCGCGTCAGCGATCAGCTGGAACGGCTGCTGTGGCGCAGCGTACCGCATATCGTCGTGACGTCAGCGACGCTGCGCTCGCTAAACAGCTTCTCGCGCCTGCAGGAGATGAGTGGTCTGAAGGAGAAAGCGGGTGACCGCTTCGTGGCGCTGGATTCGCCGTTCAACCACGTGGAGCAGGGGAAAATTATTATTCCTCAAATGCGCTATGAACCGCTGATGGATAACGAAGAGCAGCACATTGCCGAGATGGCGGCCTATTTTCGCCAGCAGGTAGAGAGCAAGAAACATCTCGGGATGCTGGTGCTGTTTGCCAGCGGGCGGGCGATGCACCGCTTCCTGGAGCATGTGACCGATCTGCGCCTGATGCTGCTGGTGCAGGGCGACCAGCCGCGCTATCGGCTGGTGGAGCTGCATCGTAAACGGGTGGAAAGCGGCGAGCGCAGCGTGCTGGTGGGTCTGCAGTCCTTTGCCGAAGGGCTGGATTTAAAGGGCGATCTGCTAAGCCAGGTACATATCCATAAAATCGCCTTTCCGCCCATCGACAGCCCGGTGGTGATCACCGAAGGCGAATGGCTGAAAAGCCTTAATCGTTACCCTTTCGAGGTACAGAGTTTGCCCAGCGCCTCCTTTAATCTTATTCAGCAGGTGGGGCGTCTGATCCGCAGCCATCACTGCTGGGGAGAGGTGGTGATTTACGATAAGCGTCTGTTGACCAAAAACTATGGCGCGCGTCTACTGAACGCGTTACCTGTTTTTCCCATAGAGCAGCCGGGCGTCCCGGAGGTTATAGTAAAACGGAAAGCAAAACAGACAGCAAAACAGTCAGGCCGCAAACGTCGCTGACGCCGGCGCGTGATGCACCAGGGGGAGCCATGGAGTACAGCAAAATTATAAAAGAGGTGGGTCGCGGTAAGAATCATGCCCGCGACCTCGATGAAGAGACCGCCCGTGCGCTCTATGCGCGGATGCTGGACGGCGAGGTGCCGGAGCTGGAGCTGGGGGGAATATTAATCGCCCTGCGCATCAAAGGCGAAGGCGAAGCGGAGATGAAAGGGTTTTACGCGGCGATGCAGCAGCATACGCTGCGCCTGACCCCGCCGGCCGGCAAGCCGATGCCGATTGTCATCCCCAGCTACAACGGCGCGCGCAAGCAGGCGAACCTGACGCCGCTGCTGGCGATGCTTCTGCACAAGCTGGGGTTTCCGGTGGTGGTTCACGGCGTCAGTCACGATCCCACCCGGGTGCTGACCGAGACCATTTTTACCCTGCTGGATATTCCGGCCACCCGGCACGCCGGACAGGCTCAGGCGCAGCTGGAGGGCCATGAACCGGTGTATATCCCGGTGGGGGCTTTCTGTCCGCCGCTGGAGAAACAGCTGGCGATGCGCTGGCGGATGGGCGTGCGCAACAGCGCCCATACCCTGGCCAAGCTGGCTACACCGTTTGGCGAAACGGAGGCATTGCGTCTCTCCAGCGTGTCGCATCCGGAATATGTTCCGCGGGTGGCGAACTTCTTTCGTGAGACCGGTGGCCGCGCGCTGTTGATGCACGGTACCGAGGGCGAAGTGTATGCCAACCCGCAGCGCTGCCCGCAGATCAGCCTGATCGATGAGCAGGGCGTGCGGGTGCTGTACGAACGCCAGACTGAGACGGCAGCGGAGGCGGTGGTCCTGCCGGCCTCGAAAGATCCCGAGGTCACGGCGCGCTGGATCGAGCGCTGCGTCGCCGGCGTCGAACCGGTGCCCCACTCGTTGAAAATTCAGCTTGCCTGTTGTCTGCTGGCCAGCGGGGAAGTCACCACCCTGGAGCAGGGCCTCAGCCGCGTCAACGACTGCTGGTGATCGGATCTGCAGGATAAAAAAAAGCCCGTCCGGTGGCTCGGACGGGCAAGGCAAGGGTATTAAAGGTCTTTTCAGGGTTAATTCAGTGGCTTACAGAGGGAACAGCGATTATTTATAGATAACCGCAGTACCGCTCAGTTTGTTGTTGGTGTTAGCGGAAGTAATGCTGTAGCCGGTCGCGCCAGCGGCTTCGGCTTTAGCAGCCAGTTTTGCTTCCAGACCATCTAAAGTGGTTGCGCCTTGCGCAGACACCACACCGATTTTATTCATGCTTTCTGCCTGAGCGGGGGTGACCGGTTCGGCGGCAAAGGCGCCGAAGGAAAGGGCGGTCAGAGCGATGGCAGCGGCAGCATATTTGATGTTTTTCATAGTTAATCTCTCGCAGGTTGTTCTGTTCAGGGGACGATGTTCCGTCGATGTGATAAGTATCACGCTTTTTTGCGGGAGATAAAATCGAAGGAAATTCACAGTCTTCATCGAATTTTTTGAATGATTAATAATTTACTGATTATTAATAAATTATTTCTCATTCTTTTCGTCACGAAGCGTAGCGAGGAAGACCGACGCGTTTAAGGGCACATATTGCGACTTTTTCCGCCAAAAAATGTGCGCGAAAAGATAATGCGAAAGGCTGTCATGAACGGTAAAGGAAAGTCAGCGTAGCTGGCTATCCTTGGATCCGCGGCGATTATATCCTGAAAATGTATTGTTATGTAAATCTTTCTCCTGCTGGCACTTCACGCAATATCTGACCCCTGGGATGGCCTGTCGACGGGCCTCCGGAATCGGCTCCCCACATTCATCACAAAATTTGTTGCTTTCGCCGCGCGGAAGCTCGCGGCGCGCGCGAGCCACCGCATCGTCAATGGTGCTGTCGATCTGATCCTGAACGGCCCCATCGCCTGCCCAACCTGATGCCATCGTCTGCCTCCTGTGAAAGGTTATTGATAAATTATAGCTGAACCGTGCAGTCGGTTACCGCTACTGGCGGCATTGACCCGCCAGGCTATCGCCCCCTGGCGGTGGGCCTTATCCGCGAGGGCGGCCACCAGATCATCAAGGGTGCTGGCACCGGAGGCGGAGACGGTGCCGACAGGGCGGAGCGGCCCGGCATAGGGCAGTACGGGTGTCGGTGGCAGGGGAGAGGCCGCGGTGGCATGAGCGCTGAGCGCAGCGGCGAATAGCAGCGAGGTGATTTTCATCAGCATATCCTCATAAACAGCATGGGACATAGCTTAAGTGTAGGTCTTTCCCGACCGTGCGATAGGGTATTTTTAATGCAAAACAAGGCGTTTAGTAGGCTACCGGCGCAGGGCAGCGGTACTCTGGCCGGTAGATTATTTAGCGGGCGTCAGGGCGGATCATTTCAAAACGCAGACTATCATCAATACTGTAATAGGCGCTCGGACCTCCGGCGCGCAGGATCGGCTGGGCGCGGGCGGTTTGATAGATGCCGTTGTCCAGCAGTGATTCATCAATATGCACGGCGACCACTTCGCCGAGCACCAGCCACGTATCAACAGGGTTACCGTCGGCGGTGGTGAGTTGAATACATTGCGACAGACGGCACTCAAAGTTCACCGGACTCTCCGCGACTCGGGGGGCGCTGACCAGGCGGCTGGCGGCGGCGGTGAGACCGGCGCGCACGAACTCGTCCTCATGGTGCGGGATCGAGGCAGACGTTTCATTCATCGCCACGGCCAGCGGTCGCGTCGCCAGGTTCCAGACGAACTCCTTTGTTTCGACGATATTTCGCACGCTGTCTTTCCAGCCGCTGCTGGCGAAACCAATGATCGGCGGGCGATAGTTAAAGCAGTTAAAAAAGCTGTATGGCGCCAGATTTCGCTGGCCCTCGGCGTCCTGCGAGGCGATCCAGCCTATCGGGCGAGGCCCGATTATCGCGTTCAGCGGGTCGTGCGGCAGGCCGTGGCCCTGCGAAGGTTGATAAAAGTACATGCTGCACCTGTCACGGACAAAGGAGATATCCAGACTCCCTTATTTACCGCGCCGCCGTCAACGGGTATCTTACGCGGCTGTTCAAAGGAGATTGTCATGAAAGCCCAGAAACCGGGGTTACACCCGCGTAACCGCCACCATCAACGCTACGACCTGCCTGCGCTCTGCCAGGCGCATCCTGACCTGCAGGGATACATTACGCTCAATCCGCTGGGTGAGCAGACCATTGATTTTGCCAATCCGCAGGCAGTAAAGGCGTTGAATAAAGCGCTGCTGGCGCATTTCTACGCGGTCAAACACTGGGACATTCCTGACGGTTTTCTCTGTCCGCCGGTGCCCGGGCGTGCCGATTATATTCATCATCTGGCGGATCTGCTGGCGCAGGATAGTGGCGAGGTGCCGAAGCAAGCCACGATCCTTGATATTGGTACCGGCGCCAACCTCATCTATCCCCTGATCGGCGTTCACGAGTACGGCTGGCGCTTTACCGGCAGCGAAATCAGCCCGGAAGCCTTCGCCAGCGCGCAGGCGATTGTCAATGGCAACCCCGGATTGACCCGGCAGATCCGTCTGCGTCGGCAAAAAGAGAGCCAGGCCATCTTCCACGGCGTCATCCACAAAAACGAGACCTATGACGCCACGCTGTGTAATCCGCCGTTCCATGACTCCGCAGAGAGCGCCCGGGCGGGCGGTGAGCGCAAGCGCCGCAATCTCGGACTCGGCGCCGACAGCGCGCTTAACTTTGGCGGTCAGCAGCAGGAGCTGTGGTGCGAAGGAGGCGAAGTGGCCTTTATCTCGCAGATGATCCGCGAAAGTCAGGCCTTCGCCCGCCAGGTGAAATGGTTTACCTCGCTGGTGTCGCGCGGCGACAATCTGCCGCCGCTCTACCGCCTGCTGACCGAGGTTGGGGCCGTGAAAGTGGTGAAAAAAGAGATGGCCCAGGGTCAAAAGCAGAGCCGCTTTATCGCCTGGAGCTTTATGGACGACGCCAAACGCCGCCGTCCGTTCTAACTACTCGGCGGCCGGGCTGTCTGAGCCCGGCATCGGCATCGGCAGCTGTTGCCAGGTCTGTACCGGGGCGCGAACCCCGGCGCGATCGAAGTGCTTTTTCACCTGAGTGTCGAGGGCAAAGCGCACCGTCCACTGCTTCAGCGGCAGGGTAGTGAAGCTGACGCGTAGCGTAAAGGCGGTATTGCTCAGCCCCACCAGCCCGGCGAACGACGGTTCGCCAATGATCAGGCCGCGGATCTCCTCCTGGGCCAGCAGATCGTCCACCGCCGCCTTCAGCGCCTGGCTGGCTTTATCCAGATCCTCATGACGGTCGACATCATAGTTGGCGACTACCGAGCCAATGCCGCGCACGAAGTTGGCAAAAGTGGTGATCGAGGACCAGGGAATAATGTGATAGGCGCCGGTATCCTGCCGTACCCCCACGGAGCGAATCGACATTCGTTCCACGGTGCCGGTCAAAGGGCCGATGGTGACCAGGTCGCCGGTATTCATCCCGTTCTCAAACTGGATAAATATGCCGGTGATAATATCTTTAACCAGCGTTTGCGCGCCAAACGAAATCGCCAGCCCTAACGCCCCGGCGCCCGCCAGCAGCGGCGCAATGTTAACCCCAATCTCCGAAAGCAGGATCATCACCGTGATGGTGCTGATCACCACCGCCAGCGCGTTGCGAAACAGGGTCAGCAGCGTCCGGGCCCGCGCGCTGGGCAGCGGGCGGCCATGGATATCCGAGGCCAGCCGGTTTTCGATCAGGCTGGCCAGCACCGTCCAGCCGATGGCAGAGAAGAAGAGGATGAGGGCGATGCGGATCAGCACATCCACCGTTTTTTGCCCGGCATCGTTATGCAGCCATTCGCGGAAGTCAAACAGGCCCCAGGCGCTCAGCAGCAGCATGACGGCGACGCAGACGGTGAGAATGCGCGCGGCCTTCAGCGAGGCGGAGATCCAGCCATTCAGCCGCTTTTGCAGCTCAGGATAATTGCGCTGGGTGGCGGGTGACAGGGTGATGGTTTTGGCTATCCAGCGCGACAGGATGCCGGACACCAGCGCCGCGCCGCCGATAATGGCCAGGCTGCGCAGGGTGGCGCCCATCATGAATTTCAGGCTATTGCCCGGGTCGAACAGGGAGAAGAAAAAGAGCACCACAAAGTAGGCGCAGGCCAGCCAGTGCCAGACCAGCGCGAAGGCGCGGATAAACAGGCTAAAGAAGGAGAGCGAACGGTCGGCCAGATGGATTAGCCCCTGCGTAATCAAGGTCTTGTTATGAAAAATCAGGTACAGCGCCCACAGCGTAATGCACAGCATGATGACGACGTTAGCCAGCGCGCCAACCTGAACATTCACCTGATTGGAGATAATCGGCACCGCGACGATCAGGCCATAGCCAATCAGGCTGCTGAGCGCGCTCAGGCGCAGGCTCCAGTATGACGCGGCTTCGTCGCTGAGGTTAAAAGGCCGGAGCGCCGGGATGCGCGGGCAGAAAATGAGCCGCAGAATGGCTTTAAAAAACTCGATCAACGCGAAGGCGTTGAGGAAAAGACTCTGCTGGAAGGCGATGGTGGGGTTATTACCATTCAGGCGATCGCTTAACAACTGGCCGACAAACAGGGTCAGCGCCAGCAGCAGCAGGTCGATAACAAACGCCCCGGCGATGGTCAGGGGCAGCTGGAGCCAGTTTCCGCGATCGCGGTTTTTATGCCGCCCCCATTCACCCATTTTGCGATACAGCGGCAGCGCCGCAAGACGCACCAGCCACCAGAAGGCAAAGACCAGGCCGGCCAGCAGTAAAAAATGCCAGGCCGCGCTGGTGAAGGTTTGCGAATTAAAAGGTTTATGCGGTGAGCCGGTGATATTGCGCCACAGTTGAGAGAAGCGAGACGAGAGCTGCTCGCCGTATTCCCGGCTGATCTGCGTGACGTTCTCCAGCACCGTGGTCTCTTCTTTCACCGCCGGCGGCGTCAGCGTCGGGGTGCTGTCTGGCGGCGGCGTGGCGGCTGCTTTACGCAGCTGGTCAATGAGCTCCTGACGGGCGCTGTCGTTAGCCAGCACGTCAGCCAGCGCGGCGTAGGCCGCTCTTTTCTGTTCCGCATCGGGTTCGCTGGCGCTGGTTTTATCGGCGTTAGCTGTCGGCACGCCGGGCAGGGCGGCGGCGGAAAGCGGGGCAGTAAACAGTGCAGCGAGCAAAAGCAGGATCCACGGCATGGGCACCTCCGTTGCAACGTAAACGGGTAAGTATAGAAGCCGATGGCGGAAGGGGAGGGAAGAGGAATCTGGAAAAGCGGCTCTCTCCGCGGAGGAAGAGAGCCGTTGCGGGTCAGGCGACGTGCTGCAGGAATTCGCGCAGGCGCGGGCTTGGCGGGTTCTTCACCAGCTCCTGCGGGTTGCCGTCTTCAGCAATGCGTCCTTTGTCGATAAAGATCAATCGCGAAGCCACTTTTTCGGCAAAGCCGATTTCGTGGGTTACGATCACCATCGTCATCCCCTCTTCAGCCAGATCCTGCATCACCTTGAGCACTTCATGGCGCAGTTCCGGGTCGAGCGCGGAGGTCGGTTCATCAAACAGCATCATCTTTGGCTTCACCGCCAGCGCGCGGGCAATGGCCACACGCTGCTGCTGGCCGCCGGAGAGTTCAGACGGATAGTGATGCGCGCGCTCGGCCAGGCCGACTTTCGCCAGCAGATCTTTCGCCTGCTTCTCTGCCGCCTGCTTGCTGGCGCCACGTACCCGCAGCGGGCCAAACATCACGTTTTCCAGCGCCGTCAGGTGCGGGAACAGGTAAAACTGCTGGAACACCATCCCGGCTTCCTGACGAATCAGACGTTCGTCCACCTTCGGATCGTTGACCTTTAAGCCATCGACAATCAGATCGCCGCTGGTGATCTCTTCCAGTTTATTGATGCAGCGCAGCATCGTCGATTTACCGGAGCCGGACGGGCCGATAATGACCACCACTTCACCCTGATTAATTTTCAGGGAGATATCGTGCAGCACCTGGGTCGGGCCAAAGTGCTTGGAGACGTTTTTAAATTCAATCACAGGATTTTCATCCTTCTTTCAAGACGACGCAGAATAAAGCTCAGGACCAGGGTGATAATCAGGTAGATAACAGCAACGGCGCTCCAGATTTCCAGGGCGCGGAAGTTGCCCGCGATGATCTCCTGTCCCTGACGGGTCAGTTCGGCGACGCCGATGACGATGAACAGCGAGGTATCCTTGATGCTGATAATCCACTGGTTGCCCAGCGGCGGCAGCATGCGGCGTAGCGCCAGCGGCAGGATCACGTGGCGAATGGTTTCGCGACGCGACAGGCCCAGCGCCAGGCCCGCTTCGCGGAAGCCTTTATGAATGGAGAGCACCGCGCCGCGGGTAATTTCCGCGATATAGGCGCCCGAGTTAATCATGATGGTCACTACCGCTGCGGAGAAGGGGTCGATGCGCAGGTCGCTAAAGGCCATCGGCAGCGCAAAGTAGATGAACATGACCTGCACCACAATCGGGGTGCCGCGAATGATTTCAATAAACACCAGTGCGATGTGGTTGGCGATCCAGCCGCCGAAGCAGCGGGCGAAACCGGCCACCAGACCGATTATCAGGCCGCCGGCCAGGCCGAGGACGGAAATCCACAGCGTCATTTTGGCGCCTTCCAGCAAAATCGGAATGGCAGGCCAGATGGCACTCCAGTCAAACTGCATAATACGTTCCTGTTACCGTGTCGAGAGCAGAGGAAATCCTCCGCCAAAATACGGTCTCCCGCCGAGTCTGTGCCGGAAGACCGTTGTGATGTCGCCGGAGCTGCGTCTGGCGAAGTGTGTTCTTATTATTTTGGTTCAGTGCCGAACCATTTTTTATAAATTTCGTTGTAGGTACCATTCTCGCGCAGCGTTTTCAGCGCACCGTTCACTTTCTCACGCAGCTCGTCGCTGCCTTTCGGGAAAGCGATACCGTAGTTTTGCGCTTCCAGTGATTCGCCTACCGCTTTGAACTTGCCGTTGCCTGCGGTTTTGATGAAGTACAGAATATTTGGCGTATCGTGCAGCACGGCATCAGCGCGGCCGGTACCCAGTTCCATATAGGCGTTATCGATGTTCGGGAACTGACGCAGATCTTTGGTTTTGATATTGGCTTTCGCGTAATCAACGGAGCCGGTACCGCTCTTCACCGCGACCACTTTACCGTTCAGATCTTTCACATCTTTGATGTCGTTATTATTGGCGTTGACCATCACCAGCAGGCCGCTTTTGTAGTAGCCGTCGGAGAAGTCGATCGCTTTTTTACGTTCGTCGGTGATGGTGATCCCGGCCAGCGCCAGATCGATATTTTTAGTTTGCAGCGCCGGGATAATGCCGCTGAAGTCCATTGGCTTCAGGGTGTAGTCGAGCTTCAGCTCTTTGGCGATAGCCGCCCACAGGTCAACGTCAAACCCGACATATTTATCGCCTTGCTTAAATTCGAACGGGACGAACGCCGTATCGGTGGCGACAACCAGGGTCTTATTGGCGGCATGGGAAGAAACCGCAAAAGCCAGGGTCAGTGCAGCCAGTGAAACTTTAAATACAGACTTCATAGCATTTCCTTTTATATCCACGGGACGATCCCCTGCGAGAACGACTAGCCTAATGAAAAAATCGTGCCACTTTTACAAGCTGTTGTTTTTCAACAAACGAAGCGCGAGCGGTTGCACAATTTCGATCATGACAGGCACTCACTGCACCAGGATGGGGCGTCACTTTGGTGCGTTATAGAGTTGCTGAATAACGAGCACATTTTTAGCGCAAACCCTGATGGGAAAACAATCTCAACGTAACGATTGTGTGAGGTGATTATTACAATTGTTTTACTTTTGCGCGCATTTTCATCAATTTGGCGCCCTAAAACAGTGCATGGCCAGCAGGGGGACGAAAAGCATAGAAGGGGAAACTGATAGAACGGAAAACAGAAAGGTGGGCGGGAAAAGTAAAGGCGCCGCCGACCGCGCTGCGGCCGGCGGCAAAGCCTTACTCGATATTCGCTTCAATGAACCACAGGAATTTATCCAGATCGCGGGAGGCCGCGGTGAAAATATCCGCAGTATCCTCGTCTTTAGCTTCACCGATCGCCTTGCGCACATCGTTAGCGACGACGGCATAGCGGTCAGCCAGCGCTTTCAGGTGATCCTGAACGTGATGGATATCGAGCGGGTAGCTCTGCAGCGGCGTTTTGCTGTTAATGACCTGAGTGGTGCCCAGTGCGACGCCGCCCAGCTGCACGGCGCGCTCCGCCATGGTGTCCAGGTGCTCGGTTAGCGCGGTACGGAAGCCATCCAGCATTTCGTGCACGGCGATAAAGTTCGCACCGCGCATATTCCAGTGTGCCTGCTTGGTGATAAGTGACAGGTCAATGAACTGGATCACCTGGCGATTCAACAGCTCAATGGTCGCTTTCTTTTCGCTGTCAGCGACATCGTTGCGGGTATAGACCAGATTAGATGCTTTTGATTTAACCAGTTTTGCGGTACTCATCGTTTCATATCCTCTTGATATTGATGCTCGTCACACTTCAAATCTGAATGATGTGGAGCGTTGTCCCAGGTAACTTCGGGACTAAGTATAGCAAGGGTTTCAAAGAGTGAGGCATCGGCAGGCCATATCACTTCGATAGCGCAAAGTGGTTGGTTATTTTGAAAGTCGCTAAATATCATAGGGTTATATTTAGCTGAACGGCCCGGATTTCTCACGGGCCGGCGGCGTAACAGAATGTTAATTGATATCGACTTGCTCGATTTTACTTTGTCGCTGCATGGTCAGCGTGGCGCCCATCGAGGCGATAATGATCGCGCCCAGCGCCAGGGTCTGGGAGAGCTTCAACGTTTCGCCGAGGAAGACCATACCGGAAAGGGCGGCTAATGCTGGTTCAAGGCTCATCAGCGTGCCGAAGGTGCGCGTCGGCAGGCGCGTCAAGGCCATCATTTCGAGAGAGTAGGGCAGCGCGGTTGAGAGAATAGCAATCCCCAGCCCCATCGGCAGCAGCGACCATTGCCACAGCGTATCCGTAGCCTGCGCCATGCCTAACGGAACAAACACCAGCGAGGCGATGAGCGACCCCATCGCCACCGTGGCTGGCCCATGCTCTTCACCGGCGCGCTGCCCGGTCAGAATATAGACCGCCCAGCAGGCGCCGGCGCCCAGGGCAAAGAGCGCGCCGGTTAAATCGACCTGCGCCACGTTCTGCCCCAGCGGCAGGAGATACCACAGTCCGAGGATCGCCAGCGCCACCCAGACAAAATCCAGCGGTCGGCGCGAACCAAACAGCGCCACCGCCAGCGGGCCGGTAAACTCCAGGGCTACCGCCACGCCGAGCGGAATACGCTGCAGGGATAAATAAAAGAGATAGTTCATCGCGCCGAGCGCCAGGCCGTACAGTAGCAGCGGCACGCGCTGCGCCGGGGAGAAACGTAACCGCCATGGCTTGAACACGACCACCAAAATCAGCGTCCCGAGCGCCAGGCGCAGGGCGGTGACCCCCGGGGCGCCGACCAACGGGAACAGCGATTTGGCGAGCGATGCGCCGCTCTGAATCGAGGTCATGGCGATTAAAATCACCAGAATCGGCAACCATGCCGCCGCTTTTCGGGATGGACCGGGCATCCTTTCTCCTGTCAGGTTTTGTCAAAAGTCGTAAAAGTGCCAGTGTACTGGAATAACCTGCTGACGGTTGAGCTAATGTTGAAAAAAACAGAGGCAAAAACAGTAGAATGGCGCACGTTGCTGAGAAATTCGCCAGGTGATTAAGATTAATCTGGATGCTTGCGAATTTCTTAATGAGCGTTAAGATGTACGTTAACGCCAAAAATTGTTGTTTTCCATATTGTTATAGAAATATGGAAACTTTTGGTTACATGAAAAAGTATGTTAGACAATGTAAACTCCAAAGAGTTTCCCAAAAGTTTTTGATATATTTAAGGCTTAGGACTTATTAGAAACACATTTGAGGTGGTTATGAATAAAATTGCACGTCTTTCAGCACTGGCCGTTGTTCTGGCTGCATCCGTAGGTACCACTGCATTTGCTGCAACTTCTACCGTAACCGGCGGTTACGCGCAGAGCGACATGCAGGGTAAAGCGAACAAAGCTGGCGGTTTCAACCTGAAATACCGTTACGAGCAAGATAACAACCCGCTGGGCGTTATCGGTTCCTTCACCTACACCGAAAAGGATAACACCAGCAACGGTACTTACAACAAAGGTCAGTACTACGGCATCACCGCAGGTCCGGCTTACCGTCTGAACGACTGGGCAAGCATCTACGGTGTAGTGGGTGTTGGTTACGGTAAATTCCAGAACAACAACTTCCCGAACCAGAAATCCGATATGAGCGACTACGGTTTCTCCTACGGTGCTGGTCTGCAGTTCAACCCGATCGAAAACGTTGCTCTGGACTTCTCCTACGAGCAGTCTCGTATTCGTAACGTTGACGTCGGTACCTGGATTGCTGGCGTGGGTTACCGCTTCTAATCACTCCGGTGATATAAAAAATCCGCCTTTCGGGGCGGATTTTTTTTGCCTGTTGCCGGCCAGCCTGAGCGACTGGCCGGGCCTGCACGATTAATTGACGGTGAACTCATCGGTACCGAGGTGAGCGTAGTCCACCTTCTGCAGCTGGAAGTTGGTGATGTACACCGGACCGGCCTTTTGCTCAGAGATAAAACGATAGCGCGGGACGATTTCCGCCGCCTTGATCCCGGTCCACTGGGAGAAGAAACTGAGGAAATCATTCGCTGAGCGCTGCGCTTTAATCACTTTATGCGCTTTGTCATCGCTGGACAGCACCATAAACGGCACCTGGAAGTTCTGCTGGAACTTATCGTCATGCGCCAGATACTGCACCTCTTTTCCCCGCTCCTTGAACGCCAGACCATGATCGGAAAAGTAGGTCAGTGAAAAGGTATCGCCGGAGTTTTGCAACTGACTGTATAGCTTAGCCAGCAGCGAATCGGTCTGCATCATGCTGTAGAGATAACAGGAGGTCTCTTTCGACTGGACGAAAACCGTGTACTTGCCTTTGGTCCGATCGCAGGCCTGCGGGTGAGAGCCCATCAGATGCAGGACAATCAGCTGCGGCTGGGTGCGCTGCGTAGAGAGTACCTGCTCGGTCAGCTTTAATAACTGCTCGTCCTGAGTATTTTTATTGGCCTCGAAATCGCCGTTTTTCAGGAACTGGACTTCATCCGCACGTTTGGCGATGCTGGCGATAGCGGTGTCGTACTCGCCAATCTGCCCCTGGTTGGAGAACCACCAGGTCTGGAAACCCGCGCGGTTGGCGAGGGTGACAAAGTTATCCTGAAACTGCGGTTTGCCGTCGACCACCCGGTTAAGCGTCAGGCCGAGCGATTTCTGCGTCGAGCCGCTGGCGGCGACATAGTTGTTAAACAGATAACCGTTTACTGAGCTGGCAAACGGCGTGTTATCCCAGTGGCCGCCGAAGGCGCCGAGGGCGTCGCGACGGGCGCTCTCGCCAATCACCACCACATAGAGATGGTACTTTGGCTTCACCGCCAGCACGTGCCAGCTGTCTTTCATGCCGGCCAGCTGCGCCATTCGCGCCTGCTCGTCCAGCACCTCGTTATTATTCACCACCACGTCTTTCACAAAACGAAAGGCCGGATAACCGGTGTCAATCACCTTGAACACGCCGCCCCAGGCGAGGTTTTGCACCGGCTGCAGAAAGAAGATCCCGACGCTGAACAGCAGGCCCAGGGTCTCCATTTTTCCCCAGCGGGAGGGCTCAACGATCCTGCGGCGGACCGCAATGATCCCCAGTGCGAAAATGAAGACCGCCAGCAGATAGTTGTACCACGGGAAGATGGTCAGAATTTCCGTAGATTCTTCCACGTTGGTCGCGTGCAGCGCCAGCAAGGTGTTGAAATTGGGGGCGCCGTAAGCCTGGCCAAAGGGGTAATACAGGGCCGCCAGCAGCGAATAGGCGCCGACTACCCCTTTCTGGACGCGCGGAAAAGCGCGCCACAGAAGATGTAACACGCAGGTAAATGCCACGGTATAGAGCAGGCTAAATTCATAGCCCAGCGCCAGGTTAATCAACAGCGATTGTAAAAAGTAGAATCCTGTCCATGGGTTCAGTGCCAGTCGGCGGGCGACCAGCGTATCTTTCAGGGTGGTGACATTCATAGTAAACAATCAAAAAGAGGCCATGCGCATCCCCTGGCGACAAGGGGTAAAACCTGCTGGACAGTGCGTGAAGAGGGTCTCTGCGAGCCGCGAATGTGGCAGGGCTGTGCAAAGATAGGGCTTGTAAATGGTAAGGTCAACTAGGCATAACAGATTGTTTTGCGAGGGCGCTTACAAAACTTGAAAAAAGGTCAGGGAAACGGGGGAAACCGGTCATTTTGCCGGCAGAAGATGACAGAAAAATGAAGCGGCGTACCGCGACGCCGCCTTAGGAATGGGGTTTGCCCTGCTGTGGTTTACCGTTGATCATCTCGCACAGCATACCGATCAGCATTAATCGTACTTTAAAGGGTGAATGGCTAAACACGTTTAAGCACCTCTTGAATTCGTTCATCTGCTCTCCTCCTGCCTGTTCACGCCGTCAATCCATGATGGCTGTTTGCATTACATACAGATATAGCACAGGCTATATTTTATAGCTATGGCTAAAACGTTAATTTTTTGTGCTCTTGGCGCAATCCATTACAATGTGGATCTTTTTATATGATGCTTGACGCGTCACACGAATGAGGAAGCACAATGAACCGTCGCGCAGGTAAGCCAATAACAAAAAAAGTGACGCAGTTAGTAAATGTTGAAGAGCACGTTGAGGGGTTCCGTCAGGTGCGGGAAGCGCATCGCCGCGAACTGATCGATGACTATGTGGAGCTGATCTCCGATCTGATCAACGAAGTGGGGGAGGCGCGCCAGGTGGATATGGCGGCGCGTCTTGGCGTTTCGCAGCCCACGGTCGCCAAAATGCTCAAACGCCTGGCCAGCGTGGGTCTGATCGAACAGATCCCCTGGCGCGGGATCTTCTTAACCCCGGAAGGGGAAAAGCTGGCCCAGGAAAGTCGCGAACGCCACCAGATTGTGGAAAACTTTCTGCTGGCCATTGGCGTCAGTCCGGAAATCGCCCGCCGCGATGCGGAGGGAATGGAGCATCACGTGAGTGAAGAGACGCTGGCCATGTTCCTGAAATTTACCCAGAAACAGGGATCACAGGAAGCATGACTCTTCCCTTTGTTCAGTCGCTGCTGCGCGACCGTTTTTTACACCTGCTGCTGATTATCGCCTGCGTGCTCAGCGCCATCGTGCCGTTTGTCCCGGCAAGCTGGCCGGCGGCCATTGACTGGCATACCATCATCACGCTCAGCGGCCTGATGCTGTTGACCAAGGGCATTGAACTGAGCGGCTACTTTGACGTGCTGGGGCGGAAAATGGCCCGCCGCTTCGTGACTGAGCGCCAGCTGGCCATCTTTATGGTGCTGGCGGCAGCGCTCCTGTCCACCTTCCTGACCAACGATGTGGCCCTGTTTATTGTGGTGCCGCTGACGCTGACGCTGAAAAAGTGGTGTGCGATCCCGGTTAACCGTCTGATTATCTTCGAAGCGCTGGCGGTTAATGCCGGGTCGCTGCTGACGCCGATCGGCAACCCGCAGAACATTTTGCTGTGGGGACGGTCCGGCCTCTCTTTCGTCGGGTTTATCGGCGAGATGTTACCCCTGGCGGCGGCAATGATGTTGACCCTGCTGGTGCTGTGCTGGTTCTGTTTCCCGGCGAACCGGCTCAGCTACCAGAGTAGCGATAAGGCGCCATCGTGGCAGCCTAAGCTGGTCTGGAGCTGTCTGGGATTGTATCTGGTGTTCCTGACGGCGCTGGAGATGAATCAGGCGCTGTGGGGGCTGGCGCTGGTGTTGCTGGGCTTCCTGATTCTGGCCCGGGCGGTGATCGTCCATGTGGACTGGTCGCTGCTGCTGGTGTTTATGGTGATGTTTATCGACGTCCACCTGCTGACCCAGCTTCCGGCGCTGCATCATGTGCTGAGCGGCGTCGGGACGCTTTCCGGCGGCGGACTGTGGCTGACCGCCATCGGCCTGTCGCAGGTGATCAGTAATGTGCCCTCGACCATTCTGCTGCTCAACTATGTCCCGCCGTCGATACTGCTTGCCTGGGCGGTTAACGTGGGCGGCTTTGGTCTGCTGCCAGGATCGCTGGCCAATATCATCGCCCTGCGCATGGCCAGCGATCGGCGGATCTGGTGGCGCTTCCATCTTTACTCCATTCCTATGCTGCTATGGGCGGCCATCAGCGGCTATTGGCTCTTTAAACTCTGCGCCTGATTTCTGCAGAATTGGGCAAGAAACTGACAGAAACACCCCATTCGCACGCCTCGACACAGCGGTATAACTATACCGCTGACGTTAACCATCCTGTTGAGGAGAGTGCTATGCGATATCAAAAACTGGGCAATACCGGTCTGTTTGTCTCTGAGCTGTGCCTGGGCACCATGACCTTCGGCGGCGAAGAAGGGATGTGGGGCAAAATCGGCCAGCTGCGCCAGGCTGAAGCCGAACAGCTGGTCGGCAGCGCGCTGGACGCCGGGATCAACTTTATCGATACCGCCAACGTCTACTCGGAAGGGCGCTCTGAAGAGATTACCGGTCAGGCGCTGAAAAACCTGAAAATCCCGCGTGAAAACGTGGTGGTGGCGACCAAAGTGTTTGGCGAAACCGGCACCGCCGGCGTGAACTCGCGCGGCAGCTCACGGTACCACATCATGGGCAGCGTGAAGGAGAGCCTGCGCCGCCTGCAGCTCGATCATATCGATCTCTATCAATTGCATGGCTTCGATCCGGCGACGCCGATCGAAGAGACGCTATCGGCCCTGGATACCCTGGTACAGCAGGGGCATGTGCGCTACATCGGTGTTTCAAACTGGGCGGCCTGGCAAATCGCCAAAGCGCTGGGCATCGCGGAACGCCTTGGACTCTCGCGCTTTGCTTCTCTGCAGGCCTACTACACGATTGCCGGGCGTGACCTGGAACGTGAGCTGGTGCCGATGCTGCAAAGCGAAGGACTCGGCCTGATGGTCTGGAGTCCGCTGGCGGGCGGCCTGCTGAGCGGGAAATACCGCCGCGACGGCGAGGCGGAAGCGGGTGGTCGTCGCCTGGCGTTCGACTTTCCGCCCGTGGATAAAGCGCGCGCATTTGATTGCATCGACGTCATGCGGGTGATAGCTGAAGCAAAAGGGGTATCGGTGGCGCAGATTGCCCTGGCGTGGCTGCTGCATCAGCCGGCGGTGACCAGCGTCATTATTGGCGCCAAACGGGCCGAGCAGTTGCAGGATAACATCGCTGCGACCGCTATCCGCCTGAGCGATGATGAGTTGCGCCAGCTTGACGCGGTCAGCGCCCTGCCGCGCGAATATCCGGGCTGGATGCTGGAGCGCCAGGGGGAATATCGTCGTCATCAGCTTGACGCGCAGTAACGCCGTTTTTTCCGTGCCTATAAAGATCGCCGCTTGCGGCGATCTTTTTTGTTTGCCTGGCTCACAGAAAACGATCCGACTTTTGCTTCGGTGGCGGATCTTTTGTATATGACTAGTCATTATAGTTAAATGACTAGTCATATACCGAGGCGCAGCATGAAGAACACACTACCGGCAGATTTTTTATGGGGTAATTCCGTCTCCAGCATGCAGACGGAGGGGGCGTGGAACGAGGGGGGCAAGGGGATGTCGGTGTACGATATTCGTCAACCGGCGGAATTCGCCTCGGACTGGAAGGTCGCGACCGACTCCTATCATCGCTTTCGCGAAGATTTCGATCTGATGCAGGATCTGGGCATGAACTGCTACCGCTTCCAGATCGCCTGGAGCCGGGTGTGCCCGGAAGGGGACGGCGAATTCAATGAAGAGGGGATCGCGTTCTACCATCAGTTTATCGATGAACTCATTGCCCGCGGTATTGAACCGATGATCTGCCTGTATCACTTTGATATGCCGCTGTCGCTGGCGGAGCGTTACAACGGTTTTACCGACCGCCGGGTCATGGACGCCTTTATCCGCTATGGCCAGAAGATGATCGACTGTTACGGCGATAAGGTGAAGTACTGGCTGACCTTCAATGAACAGAACCTCTACCATTCGCCGGAAGCCTTCCTGATCACCGGCTATTTGCGTGGCGATAAAACGCTGCGCGAACTCTACCAGATCCAGCACCACGTGATGATGGCGCATGTCCATCTGACCCACTATCTGCATCAGACGAAGCCGCAGTGCCTGATGGGCGGAATGCTGGCCCATGCGCTGGTCTATCCGGCTACCTGCAAACCACGCGATATTCTCTGCGCCCAGCAACTGGACGAGTTTTTAAACCAGAACCTGCTGCGCGCCTACGCCGGCGAGGGTTATAGCCCGGAAGTGATGCATTTTGTCGCTCGCCAAGGCTTTGACGATATTTATCGCCCTGAAGATATCGCGCTGATGGCGACGGTGAAGGTCGATTATCTTGCGTTCAGCTATTACGCCAGCCGTGCGCTCAATAGCGACGCGATCCCGCCGGGAACGGCGGTCAACAATTACATGCTATTCGGTAATCAGGATAACCCGTACCTGAAAGCGACGGAATGGAACTGGCAGATCGATCCGCTGGGATTTCGCATGATCATCACCCGCTATTACAATGACTGGCGGCTACCGGTGTTCCCGATTGAAAATGGTATCGGGGTGATCGAATCCTGGGATGGCGAACATCCCATTGCCGATGATTACCGCATCGCCTACCATCGCGACCATATTAACGCCATGAAAGCGGCGATATTTGAGGACGGCGCGCAGGTGATTGGCTATCTCGGCTGGGGATTAATCGATATCCTCAGCTCTCAGGGCGATATGCGTAAGCGCTACGGCGTGGTGTACGTCAATCGTGAGAACCATGACCTCAAGGATCTGCGGCGGGTGCCGAAGAAGAGCTATGCGTGGCTAAAGCAGGTGATCCACAGCAACGGCGAAGCGATGTAACAGTGTCCTGGCGGTCAGGTCAAGTATGCTGTCCGCCAGCCACACACAGAATGTAAAAGGACCGGGAATGACGGCGAAGTATCTGCAAATCGCGCGGGAAATAAAAAAACGCATCATCAGCCAGCAGTATCCTGCCAGCGCGCCGCTACCCGACCAGTTTGCGCTGGCGGCGGAGTTCAACACCAGCCGGATGACGATCCAGCAGGCGATGCGTCAGTTAATCGTCGAAGGGCTTATCTATACCCGCAAAGGACTGGGTACCTTTGTGCGGAAAAATTTTCTCCAGCTGTCGCAGTGGGAGTTGCCCGGCAGCGACTATTTTGGCGCCACCAAAACCTGGGAGCATCTTGGCGAGGTACAAAGCGAAGTGGTGCGCTTTGAGGTGCGTTTTCCCAGCGACAAAGAGCAGAGTTCGCTGCTGATTGACGCCGATGCGCCGGTGTATGACTTCGTTCGCCTGCGGTTGCTCAACGGGGAACCGGTGTCGCTGGATCTGACGGTCATGCCGGTGGGGCTAGTGCCGGGGCTCAATAAAAGCCATCTGGAAAGCTCGGTGTTTCGCTATATCCAGGAGACGCTGGGGCTGAAGCTGATGGGATCTTACCGCGTGGTGCGTGCGATGAAGCCGGATGAACTGGATAAATTACATCTTCACTGCGACCTCACCGACCCGGTGCTGGAGGTTGAACAGGTGATCTACCTCGAAGACGGTACGCCGCTGGAGTATGCCCACTGTCACTATCGCTACGATCACGGCGGGATTATTCTGGTGAATAACGGCTAGACCGGGGACCCCTGTTTGCGCAGCGCTTAGCAGGCCCAGGGTGTTGTCAGGTTTGGTAACCCAGGCAAGGCGTCAGCCGCAGCCCGGGGAAATGCAGATAAAAAAACGGCGGGCATCAGGCCCGCCGTTTTTCTTGTCATGCAGAACTTAGTTCAGACGCACCGGCATACCGGAGCGGTTCTGGATAGCCTGCTCAACCACGTTCTGATCGACATCAGACTGGCTGGTGATCGCCTGTACCGGCTGAGTCAGGGTGATCGGCACGATTTCGCCGCCCTGGAACTGCGCTTCGGTGGTCGACAGCGGGTTGTGAACCTCAATGTAACGGCTGCCGTCCGGCTCGGTGGTCGCTTTTACCGGCTCATCGATAAACTGCACGCGGGTGCCGACCGGCACATTCTCAAACAGGAATTTGATGTCATCGTTGCGCAGACGCACGCAGCCGTGGCTCACGCGCAGGCCAATACCAAAGTTAGCGTTGGTGCCGTGGATGGCGTACAGACGGCCAATATATAACGCGTACAGACCCATCGGGTTATCCGGACCGGCCGGTACGACGGCTGGCAGCGGGTTGCCGGCAGCGGCGTATTCAGCGTGCATCTTGGCGGTCGGCGTCCAGGTCGGGCCGGCCTTCTTGCGTTCGACTTTGGTGGTCCAGTTAATCGGCGTATCTTTACCTAACTGGCCGATACCGATCGGCAGAACGATCACGGTGTTGGTGCCTTTCGGATAGTAATACAGACGCATCTCGGCGCTGTTGATGACGATGCCTTCGTGGACGGTGTCCGGCAGGATCAGCTGCTGCGGGATGTTCAGGACGCTACCGCCTTTTGGCAGATAGGTGTCCACCCCCGGGTTGGCTTCCAGCATGTTGGACAGCCCCATCTGATATTTCGCCGCAAAGTATTCCAGCGGCTGCTTGTTATCATCCGGAATGGTGATGACCTGATTCTGACCAACCAAACGGCTGCCGTCGGTCGGCAAAGGATAGGTGACAGCAGACGCTGTATTGCAAAAGCCTACGAGGGCGAAGGCTGCCGCTAAGAGTGTAGATAATTTCATAGTCTTTAATGTCGTGTGCGAAATCAACGCCACACAGGCCTTTGTTAATGATTGAGACAGTAGATGGGAGCGCATTATATGTGCATTCCGCTAAACAGGTAAATCAGATGTGTACGAAATCACATTTTTTTCCCTGTCGCCTCGGCTGACGGGGCTGGCGGATGATGCAATCGCCGCCTCTCACGCGGGTGACAGGGAGCTTATCCTTCCAGTAACCGGTCCTGTAGCGAAGCGCGTGCCGGGGCGGTGAGCTGGTACTCTTCTGCCAGCCAGGCGTCGACCGTGCCATAGCGCTGGTGGATGGCTGACAGCGCGGCGGCGAGATAGGACTCTTTCACCGTCAGGATATCCGCCAGACTCTGGCGTCCCTGGGGCGTCAGGTCGTTGCCCAGCATCTCCAGCATCCAGGCTTCCACTTGTGTCAGCATGCCGTGGGTGAGCAGATACTCCTCCATGACCGTCTCGCTGTCGCATCCGACGGCAAACAGGGTTAACGCGCAGCCGACGCCGGTGCGATCTTTGCCGACGGCGCAGTGTTGCAGTAAAGCGCCTTCAAAAGGCGTGGTCAGCCAGGCGGCGAGCTGGCGATAGGCCGGGTTATTAAAGGGCAACTGGCGATACAGTTGCAGCATAAACTGCTCCCCGTTCAGCGCGTTAAGGGTGGCAGCATTCAGCTCGGTGACTTTCGCATTCACATCGCCGAGCGGCGGATTAGCGGGCGCGTTTAAATAGTGAGTGAGCGGGCTAAGCTTGTCAGGGGTGCGCTGCACTTCGCCGGGGTCGCGATAGTCGAGCACCCGACTGAGCGGCAGCGTCGCCAGATGGTTGAGATCGTCCGCCGTCAACCGATTTAGCGCGCCGGAGCGTAGCAGCTTGCCGCTGCGTACCGTGCGTCCGTCGGCGGCGCGCTGGCCGCCGAGGTCGCGAAAATTGATACCGCCCTGCAGGGATAAAAAAGCCGGGTGTCGCGGTAGGCTGGTGGTCATGGGGTTCCTCATAATGACGTACAGAATAACCGTTTGAGCCCTGGTCTGCGGCTCATCTGACAAAGACCTTAGCACAAGCGCCGCGGCGGAATTTACCGCAGGCCGTGAAAAGTGTGTCATTTGCTGGCATAATGTCTGTTGTGTCACACCCCTCATTCTCTTTTTTCAGGATATCCCCGTGCTAGTATCCAGCAACGTTACCATGCAGTTTGGCAGTAAGCCGCTGTTCGAAAATATCTCCGTTAAATTTGGCGGCGGCAACCGTTATGGTCTGATCGGCGCCAACGGCAGCGGTAAATCGACCTTTATGAAGATCCTCGGCGGCGATCTCGAGCCGACGCTGGGCAACGTTTCTCTCGACCCGAACGAGCGTATCGGTAAGCTGCGCCAGGATCAGTTCGCCTTCGAGGCATTCACCGTGCTGGATACGGTTATCATGGGCCACGGCGAGCTGTGGGAAGTGAAGCAAGAGCGCGATCGCATCTACGCGCTGCCCGAAATGAGCGAGGAAGACGGCTATAAAGTGGCCGACCTGGAAGTCAAATACGGCGAGATGGACGGTTACTCCGCCGAAGCGCGCGCCGGCGAACTGCTGCTCGGCGTCGGCATTCCGGTTGAACAGCATTACGGCCCGATGAGCGAAGTCGCGCCGGGCTGGAAACTGCGCGTCCTGCTGGCGCAGGCGCTGTTCTCCAATCCGGATATCCTGCTGCTCGACGAACCGACGAACAACCTGGACATCGACACCATCCGCTGGCTGGAGCAGACGCTGAACGATCGCGACAGCACCATGATCATCATCTCGCACGACCGTCACTTCCTGAACATGGTCTGCACCCACATGGCGGACCTCGACTACGGCGAGCTGCGCGTCTATCCGGGCAACTACGACGAATACATGACCGCGGCCACCCAGGCGCGTGAGCGTCTGCTGGCGGACAACGCCAAGAAAAAAGCGCAGATTGCGGACCTGCAGTCCTTCGTTAGCCGCTTCAGCGCCAACGCTTCTAAATCACGTCAGGCCACCTCGCGCGCGCGCCAGATTGACAAAATCAAGCTGGAAGAGGTTAAAGCCTCCAGCCGTCAGAACCCGTTTATCCGCTTCGAACAGGACAAGAAACTGTTCCGTAACGCGCTGGAAGTGGAAGCCCTTACCAAAGGCTTTGATGAAGGTCCGCTGTTCAAAAAGGTCAACCTGTTGCTGGAAGTGGGCGAGAAGATTGCCATTCTGGGCGCCAATGGCGTGGGTAAATCCACCATGCTGAAAACTCTGGTAGGCGAACTGCAGCCGGACAACGGCACCGTGAAATGGTCTGAAAACGCGCAAATTGGTTACTACGCGCAGGATCATGAGTACGAGTTCGAAAACGACCTGACGGTCTTCGAGTGGATGAGCCAGTGGAAGCAGGAAAGCGACGACGAGCAGGCGGTACGCAGTATCCTCGGCCGTCTGTTGTTTAGCCAGGACGATATCAAAAAGCCGGCGAAAGTCCTTTCTGGTGGTGAGAAAGGGCGCATGCTGTTCGGTAAGCTGATGATGCAGAAGCCAAACATCCTGATCATGGACGAACCGACCAACCACCTGGATATGGAATCGATCGAATCGCTGAACATGGCGCTGGAGATGTATCAGGGCACCCTGATCTTCGTTTCTCACGACCGCGAGTTCGTCAGCTCGCTGGCGACCCGCGTCCTGGAGATCACCCCAGAACGCGTGATCGATTTCAGCGGTAACTACGAAGACTACCTGCGCAGCAAAGGTATCGAGTAATCCCTGTCCGTTACCCGGGTAGCGGCTACGCCTTACCCGGGCTACGCCTGGCATGTGATCTGTAGGCCCGCGCAAGCGTAGCGCCGCCGGGCAATAACTGCGGGTAAAGAGCCACTTTCGCGCCGGATGGCGGCTGCGCCTTATCCGGCCTACGGTCCGTGCCATTGTGAGCTTAAGAGCGCTATCTTGTACCCATGGTTACTGAAACTGTCCGTTACCCGGGCTACCAAACCGCACAGTGCTGTAGCCCCGGTAAGCGGTAGCGCCACCGGGGATTTTGAGGCCACCCGTTTGTAGCCCGGATTAGCGTAGCGCAATCCGGGAACATCATTAAATCCAGGCCGGGCAAGGCGTAAGCCGCCGCCCGGCATATCACTTAGCGCCTCCACTCGGTCCCTTCAACGCCATTCACCAGCAGTTGCCGTTTTTCTCCCGCCGGTAATGACAGCTTCAGCGCTTTCCACGCCGGACGGTAGCTGCCGCGAGCGTTGATATTCAGGTTTATGCTGTTGGCGCTGCAGATCATTTCCCACTCCAGCCATAGCGCATCCCCCTCTTTATAGCCCCAGCTTTCGCCGTCGTCTTCAAACAGCAGACCGCGGGTTGAGCCGGTACCTTTCAGCGGGAACAACTGCAGTTCGCGACGATCGTCTTTTTGCGCATCGACGTGGCTAATACGTTCACTAAGCGGCAGACCGGCGCCGGCGCGGACCAGCAGCGGCAGTTTTTCCAGCGGCGCGTCCAGCGTCACCCACTGGCCGCCGGCGAACCACTGGTGGCTGTAAAAATCGTACCAGCCGTCCTGATTATCGGGCAGCCACAGCTGGCGTTGACGGGCGCCGGGCTCGACCACGCTGGCCACCAGCAGATCGCGACCCAGCAGGAAGTCATCACACTCGGCGAAAGTCTGGGTATCGTGCTGGTGATCGAGGAAGGTCGGGCGCAGCATCGGTTCGTCATCGGCATGCGCCTGCCATAACAGGGTGTACAAATAGGGCAGCAGACGGTAGCGCAGCTCGATGGCTGAGCGGATCGCCGGGGTGATTTCCGGGTACATCCAGGCTTCATTGACCGTCTGGTCGTCATTCCACGAATGAATGGTAAAGCGCGGATGCATCACGCCGTTTTGTACCCAGCGCACGAACAGCTCCGGCTCGGGTTTATCGCCGGAGAAACCGCCGACGTCGTGGCCGACGTTAAACAGCCCGGAAAGGCTCATGCCCAGCCCCATGCGGATGTTATAGCGCAGCGTATCCCAGTTGGTGCGGTTGTCGCCGCTCCAGGTCTGGACGTAGCGCTGCATCCCGGCGCAGCCGGAGCGGGAGATCAGATACGGGCGCTTTTGCGGCGCAAAGCGCTGCTGGGCTTCCATGGAGGCGCGCATCATCAGCAACGGCATCACCGGGCGAATATGTTTAATGGCGATTTCGCGGCCAAAGCCGTAGCAGCGCGCCTCGCCGTCCCACACCTCATACTCGTTATTATCGTTCCAGGTCGAATCGATACCCATCTCCAGTAGCTGGGTGGTCACGCCTTCCTGCCACCAGGCCACGGTGTGCGGGTTGGTGAAGTCGAGATGCGACCCTTCATCATCCCAGAAGCTGGAGCGCTCCGGCGCGTCGGTTTGCGAATCGCGAATAAAAAGACCGCGCTCCGCCACTTCGCCATAGCGCGGATGATCCTGCAGCAGGCAGGGTTTGATATTGGCGGCCAGCTTCAGCCCGGCATCATGGAACGACTGGCTCATCACTTTTGGCTGCGGCACCTTGTCGTAGTTCCAGTTAAAGACGTAGCGCTTGCCGTTGATCGAGGTATAGCCGGAAGAGAGCTGGAACGAGTCGCAAGGGATCGCGTGCTGCTCGCACAGGCGGATGAAGTTCATCAGCTGATTTTGCGCATCCGGCGCGTCGGTGTAGTGCATGGTGGAGCCGCTGTAGCCGAGGCTCCATTTTGGCCCGAACAAGGTTTTACCGGTCAGGCGGACGAAGGCTTTGGTCACATCCAGCACCTGTTTACCGGTAAACAGGTAATAATCGATATCGCCGGCCTCCGCCTGCCAGCGGCGATAGGCGGTGTGGTAGTTGTCGATTTCATTGCCCAGATCCAGCCAGCAGCTGCTCAGGTTGTCATAGAACAGGCCGTAGCTGATATCGCTGCGCTGCGTGATGGTAAACGGAATATGTTTATACAGCGGGTCGGTGCTGACGGCGTTGTAGCCCATGGCATCGAGGTTACGCATTTCGTAGCGTTTGCCGTTACGCTGCAGGTCGCCGGCTTTTTCACCCAGCCCGTAGAAACGTTCATCTTTGCGACGGCTAAGATAATGGGCGACGCCATCCCCGTGGGCGTTTGCCAGATAGGCGCTGGTTGGGCGGTCATTGGCGAGCGTCTGCCACTCACCGGCCTCGTCGCCACGCCGCGGAGCCGCGCATACCGTTGACCGTCGCCATTTGTCCCTTGTCGAAAGACTCCACCACCAGCGCGCTGAGCATGCAGGAGATGATCTGATGGCCGAAACCACCAATGGAGATCAGGATGATGGTGATATAGGGATCGCGAGTAATGGCGACCAGGGCCAGCGAGATCATCAGAAACGCGCCGGTTACCGAGCTGGCGATAACCGAGTTGACTCGCGTGCAGCCGAACCAGCGAACGTACAGGCGGGTGAGATAGCCGCTGACCACGCTGCCAAGATCGGCGGCGAGGAACGGCAGCCAGGCGAACATCGCGATCTGCTTCAGATCCATGCCGTGCTCTTTCGCCAGGTACAGCGGCACCCAGAAGCTCAGTACCGCCCAGGCAGGCTCGGCCATAAAGGCGGGGATGGCGATACCGTAGAAACGTTTATTCTTCGAGACGGTTTTGAGCGCGGTAAAGAAGGGCTGTTTCACCGGCGGGGCTTCGTTATCCTGCTTGATGTACTCCAGCTCGCTTTTGCTGAGGTTCGGGTGCTTTTCCGGGCTCTGATAGAAAGCCCACCACAGCACCACCCACAGCAGCGCCAGCGCGCCGGTAAACATAAACGCCCCCTGCCAGCCGAAGGAGGCGTGGGCGAAGTAGATAATCGGCGGGGCCAGCATTGCGCCGATAGAGAAGCCGACGCCAGCCCAGCCGGCGGCGATTGGCCGTTCAGATTTCGGGAACCACTCGCCGATGGTTTTGGCGTTCGCCGGCGTGGCGGCCGCCTCGGCGCCGCCCATAAAGAAGCGCAACATAGCCAGGTGCAGCCAGCTGCCAGCCCCGGCGTGGGCGATACAGGCCAGCGCCCACAGGGTAGCGCAGATCATAAACCCGAGCTTCAGGCCGATGACGTCGATAAGCCAGCCACAGAGCGGCTGGAAAATCGTGTAAGCCAGCTGAAACGCGCCGACGATCCAGGAATATTGTTCGGTGGTAATACCGAGCGTCGCTTTCAGTTCCGGGGCGATAATCCCCAGCGAGTTACGTGTGATGTAGTTGACGGTGACGCCGAGTAAAAACAGGACCAGCACCCACCAGCGCAGGTTTTTTACCACCCGGCGCGTTTTACTGACCGCGATATCATTGTTGAGGCCTTGACTCATAGCACACTCCACAAGACGTTGTAGGGGGAAAGTGACGGCCTCTTTCCCTGAGTGGTCACATAGTTTTTTTAACTATTTGAATAGTCTATTTTTTATCTCAACATCATTGGTATAACTAGTATGGGAGATGTTGGACCAATTCAGGCTAAGGGAGAAAAAACGTCGGGCAAAGTGCTATTTATGCAACTTTTTTCATGAAATGACCGAGATCTCAAATTTCGCTCTGTCATTTGCTTACAGGAAGCGCTTTGGCGATTATGAAAATTCTTTCATTTTCCAATCGGAGCTGGATCACAAAATGGATAAAAAGCTGCGCGTCGCCGAAATCGCCGCCCGCACCGGGCTGTCGGCCAGCACCGTTTCGCGCGTCCTGGCCGGAAAGGCGAATACCAGCGATAAGGCGCGCCGGGCGGTGCTGGAGTGCGCCCGCGAGCTGGGGGTCATGCAGGGACTGGCCGCCGGGCGTCTGCTGCTCAATAATCTGCTGGTGTTTGCTCCGCAGCGCGCCTTCGATGAGCGATCGGATATCTTCTACTACCGGGTGATCCAGAGCATCAATAACGCGCTGGCGGCGCATGAAGTGCGCCTGCGCTACTGCGCACTGGACGAGAACGACAGCGACGCCAATCTGTTTCTTGCCCGCATGAACGAAGCGGAGACCCAGGCCGCGGTGCTGCTGGGGATCGACGATCCGCATATTCATGGCCTGGCGGCGGATGTGGGCAAACCCTGCGTATTGATCAACTGTCGGGATGAAGGGATGCGGCTGCCGTCCATTGCCCCGGACCATCGTCTGATTGGCCAGTGCGCCGCCCGCTATCTGTTTGATATGGGCCATCGGGCGGTGATGAACGTGATGTGCCTGCGCCGCTATACCATGGAGCTGCGGCTGGGCGGGATCCAGGAAGCATGGCGCGCGCGCAATCTGCGCTTTACCGCCAGCCGGGATCTCATCAGCGTCGCCAACTTTAGCGCCAGAGAGACGGAAGAGCAGGTAGGGGCCTGGCTTGACGGCTTACAGGGGCGCCCGATGCCCAGCGCCTTCCTGGTGGGCGGCGATTTTATGGCCGCCGGCACCGTCAGCGCGCTGCAAAAACGAGGCCTGCGGGTGCCGCAGGATGTTTCGGTAATGAGTATCGACGGGTTTAATCTGGCGGCGATCCAGGAGGTGCCGTTGACCGCGGTGCATGTGCCGCGAGATGAGCTGGGCAGCGAGGCGGTGCATCTCCTGCAGCAGCGCCTGCTGCGCCCGGAGGCGCCGCACGGCTCGCTACTGTTGCACGGCACGCTGGTGGTACGTGATTCGGTACGGCGGATCCGGCCGGGCAAAGGCCATACCGCCGTGGAGCCGCAGGGGCTGTATGACGATTAAACCGGGATACCCAGCGCCCGTTTCCCGTGAATATTCAGATCTTCCAGGGTGAAGCGCCCCTGCCAGCTGGCCTCATAGTCCTCGCGCGGGAAATCCCCCGGCGAGGCCCCTTTTTCCAGAGCAATTTTCACTTTCTGCGCGTAGGCGAGGTTCTTTTCGCACATCGGCGCGGCCGGGATGTACATCACGTTGCCCCAGCCCTGTTGATTTTCCACCGGCGCCACTGAGTGAATAACATCGCAGTGCCACCAGACGGAATCGCCAGCGTTCAGCGCCGGAATCGAGCTTAACGCTTTAATTAAGAGTGGGTGCCATTGCTCAGAGATCGGCAGCACTCTGCCCGGCGCGACGCCGCACAGCTCATCTTCCGGCACATCGTCGAGCAGGGGGCGCAGCAGCACATAAGCCATCGCCTCCGGGATCGGCACCACGTGTAGCAGCCCCTGACCCGGGATCATGTCCGACAGCGCGGTCCAGCCCTGGAAGGTGCGGAACACCGAGCATTTGGTGGTGTTGTCGACGGTGTACTCTTCCACTTCGGTACGGTGCGCGGCGTCCCACGGATCGTAGGCGTCGATATTGCCATTAAAAACGTTGGCGAAAACCTGCTGATAGGCGGGAAGCAGCCAGCGCTCCAGCGCGCCAGAATCGGTATGCGCCCCCAGCCCCTTTGACGTGGTTCCCGGCGGGCGGCGGCGGATACGGTCAGGGTAAATCACGCTGACATCCGGATCGAACCAGCGCTTGCCATTCTGTTCAAAGCGCCACAGGCGATTGAGGAAGGATTGCACCGCCGCCATTTCATCACTCTGTCGCGCCTGCATTTGCGAGGGGGACCAGTAGATCGGATAGATTTCCGGACGCGAAGCCTCCAGCGAACCGAAGAAGCTGTCGCCAGGTCCTTTGTAAACATCATCGAAGTGGTTCAGATCGAGGTATTCCAGCATCGCGTTGTCCCAGGCCAGCGCCTGTTCGCGCGGGTAGTGTCCTTTGATCACTGCGCAGCCCCGGCGCTTAATCGCCGCGCGCTGCTCATCGCTCACTTTTCCTTCGGCGATATCGCTGAACGGGATCGTCGGCCAGACCTCCTGGCCTGTGGCTTTCAGGGCATTAATCTCGTCCAGGCGCTCGCTGATACGCGCTGAGAGTTTATCGAACACTGCCTGGACATCGCCAATTTGTGCCCGTAAGGCCTGTTTCATCTGGCGAATTGCCGCTTTGTGGTCGGCAGGTAATGTTTCGTGGGTCGGGAGAGCAGCCATAATAACCTCGCTGTATCTTTCATTCGAAAGTATTAAATCTTACAAACGTTAATTTAAGTTAAAATGGAGTTAATGCAAGTTTAAAATCTTGCTACGGCGCACAAAATGGAAAAACCGGGGCGCGATGCCCCGGCGAAGGGTCACGCGTTGAAGGGAGCGGTGTTATCGAGGACGGCCTGAATGACGTTCAGCGCGCCGTCATGGTTATTATCGTCGGTAGCGTAGCCGGCGATAGCCTTGATGCTGTCGGCGGCGTTACCCATGGCGAAAGCGTATTTCACCAGCTTCAGCATTTCGGCGTCGTTGCCGCTGTCGCCGATGGCCACGCACTGCTGGGGCGAAAGGTTCCAGCGTTTGAGCAGGCGGCTGATGCCGTTGGCTTTATGCAGGCCGGGGATAATCAAATCGACAAAGCCAAAGCCGCTGGTGACCGGCTTCATGATCCCGTCGAGCGACACGTGCAGTTTATCGATCAGCTGTGGGATCTCGCTGTCCGGCAGGTTGAGGGAGAATTTGAACAGCGTGTCGTCGATGCGATGGTAATCGCTTACCCGCTGCAGACGGTGGTAGTGCTTTGACATCAGGTCGACGAAGGCATCCGGAGCTTTATCGCTCACATACGCGCTCTGCAGGCCGCAGGCGACAAAGTTGAGCTGCGGATCTTTGAGCAATTCGCCAATCACCACCTGTGATTCGTGGCGGGTCAGTTCGCCGTGGAACAGCTGCTTGCCATGCTCAAAGACCAGCGCGCCGTTTTCGGCGACGAACGAAATCTGCTCGCGGATCTCCGGGAAGAAGGAGATCAACTGATAGTACTGGTTGCCGCTGGCGACAACAAATTCAATGCCGCGCTGCTGCAGCTGGGCGAATTGCGCCAGAAACCGTGAGCGATCGTAGGTTTTGGCGTCATTGAGAAAAGTTCCGTCCATATCGGTGACGATAACTTTAACGGTCATAAGGGGATGCTCCTGGCTTAACTTCGACCAGTAACATTCTAATTACAATGTGATGGGGAGCACAAATTTATTTCGAATGAAAGTTCACTCAGCGCAGAAAATGCCGGGTGGCAACGTTGCCTTACCCGGCCTGCAGAACAGGGTAGGCCCGCTAAGCATAGCGCCAGCGGGCACGAAGGGTTACAGCGTATGTTCGGTTCGGGCGATGATATCGTCCTGGGTATCCGGCGACAGGGCGGTGAAGAACGCCGAGTATCCGGCGACGCGGACCACTAAATCGCGGTACTGGTCAGGGTGTTTCTTCGCCTCCAGCAGCGTGTCGCGTGACACGATGTTGTACTGGATATGCCAGCCTTTGTGCACTTCAAAGAAGGTGCGCAGCAGCACCATCAGCTTCTGCTTGTCGGACTCATTCTCCAGCGTGGACGGATTCAGCTTCTGGTTAAGCAGCACGCCGCCGAGGATCGCGCCGGTGGGGAGTTTGCCCACCGAACTGATGACCGCTGTCGGCCCCAGATGGTCGGTACCGGAGGCCGGGCTGGCCCCTTCCGCCAGCGGGGTGTGCGCTTTACGGCCATCCGGTGTCGCCATCGTCTGGGCGCCGAACGGAACGTTGGCGGAGATAGACGACGTGCCGGCGTAATAGTTGCCGCCGATTGGGCCGCGGCCATAGCGCGGGTTGTGATACTGCTTCAGCTCGTCGATATAGGTCTGGTAGGCCCGCGCCAGCAACTCGTCGACGCTGTCATCATCGTTACCGTACTTCGGCGCGCCGTTGATCAACCGCTGGCGCAGCTGCTCGTGGGTCAGACCGTCGAAATCTTCCGCCAGCGCCTTCGCCAGTTCCTGCTGGCCGATGGCGCCCTGATCGAAGACCAGTTTTTTCACCGCCGCCAGGCTGTTGCCGAGGTTGGCGATACCCACCTGCAGGCCGGAAACCCAGTCATATTTCGCGCCGCCTTGCTTGATGCTTTTCGCCCGTTCGATACAGTCATCCACCAGCGCCGAACAGAGAATATCGTGGACGTTTTCCTCCAGCATGGTATCGACCACATACTCAATCTCAATGGATTTACGGGTGTAGTAGCGGATCTGGTTATCCCAGTCTGCCAGCACCTGGTCGAAATTAGCGAAGTTGCCTTTCGACAGGGCATGCTCCTGGGGCAGGAATACCTGACCGCTGGTGGCATCGCGGCCGCCTTCCAGCGTCGCCAGCATCACCCGCGCGAAGTTGATAAAGCTCATGCCGGTGCAGCGGTAGCCCCATTTGCCGCCAACCGCGGTTTCGATGCAGCCGATAGCGGCATAATCGTAGGCGTCCTGCGGCTCGATGCCGAGTTTGATAAATTCCGGGATGACGATTTCGTCGTTATTAAACGCCGGCATGCCGAAGCCGCAGCGGATCACCTGGACGCAGGCGTCGAGGAAGTCGTTGCTCATCCCGGCATGGTAACGCACGCTGAGGTTCGGCTGGGTAGAGCGCAGACGACCACAGGATTCCAGGATGGCATACGACAGCGGGTTGACGGCGTCCTGCGGCTTGCCGTCGACCAGGTTCTGGCCGCCAATGGTGACGTTCTGGTACAGCGGGCTGCCGGCAGAGGCCTTGGAGTGCGAGCCGGAGCGAATTTTGTTGACCTCCAGCAGCTTCAGCCAGCAGCTGTGCAGCAGCTCAATGGCCTGTTCGCGATCCAGCGACTGCTGCAGTTCAACGTCGCGACGGTAGTACGGATAGAGGTACTGGTCCATACGGCCAAAGGAGACCGAGTGGCCATTAGATTCAATCTGCAGGATTAGCTGAATGAAGTAGCACAGCTGCAGCGCCTGCCAGAAGGTTTTCGGCGGCTCATGGGCGATGATGTCGCAGTTTTCGGCTATCGTCAGCAGTTCGTGGCGGCGTGATTCACGGGATTCTGCTGTCGCCATCTCGCGCGCCAGCGCGGCGAAGCGTTTGCTGTGGTCGCTGACCGCTTCCAGAACGATATCAATCGCTTTCAGGAACTGCTCGCCGTGCAGATCTTCCAGCACCGTCAGGTTAATGCGCGACCGGCGTTCGGCGACCTTGGCGCGCATACCGTCGAGGCCTTTCTCCAGCAGCAGCGGGTAGTTGACCGCCAGGTGGGCGTCACCGGAAGTCATGTTGCCTTCCGCCTTGATAATACCGGTGGCGAGGAGCGCCTTCTGCTCATCGGTAAACATACCGTAGCAGCGGTCCTGTACGGTCTGCCCGCGCCACCATGGGCACACTTCATGCAGCACGCGTTTGTTCTCTTCGCTGACCGAGAAGCCGGCGCCGGGGCGGTCGGCAAGATCGTCGATCTCTTTCTCAATCCAGCTGACGGTGTATTCCGGGAAAATCGGCGCGGCGCGCACTTCGCTGGCCTGGTTGCCGACGATCAGTTCGTCGTGCTTGATCCAGATGGTGCGCTCGGCAAGGTGATGTGCCAGCGCCAGGGCGCGACGTACCGGGATTGGCTTATCAAGATGCTGCTGATACATCTCGGTGTAGTGGCGGGCGCGTTCGGTACAGACCGGCGGTTTGACAATATGCACCAGTGCCATTTTATGGGCCTGGATGCGGGCGCTGAGGGTATTGAGTTTGAGAGTCGTCATAAGGTTATCCTCGTAAGATCGCCGTTAGCCCCTTGCTCCGCGCATAATCCTGCGCGAAGGCGAGCAGCTCAGGAGCATCCAGCGGTTTGTCCGGTGCGGTGTAGGGCTGACTGAGTAACTGGTATTTGTTCATTCCCAGCGTGTGGTACGGCAGGAAATGGATCTCGCTGACCTGCAGGCGGTCGGCGGCAAAATCGGTGATCGCGGCAATGTCGGCTTCACTGGCGTTGAATCCCTGGATCAGCGGCACGCGAATAATCATTTTTTTCCCTGCCTGCGCCAGTCGCTGCAGGTTATCCAGCACCCGGCGGGCGCTGCCGTCGGTCCACTGCTGGAAAACGGCCTCGTCGACGTGTTTCAGGTCGGCGAGAAACAGGTCGACAAAGGGTAAAGCCGGTTCAATGTATTTCCACGGCACGTGCAGGCAGGTTTCCACGGCGGTGTGAATACCTGCCTGATGGCTGGCTTCGAAAAGCGCCTGCGCCAGCGTCGGGTTCATAAAGGGTTCGCCGCCGGAAAGGGTGATGCCGCCGCCGCTGCGATCGTAGAACGGTTTATCACGCAGCACCGTCGCCATGATCGCTTCGACGTTTTTCTCCTCGCCGCAGACCGTTAGCGCGGTGGTGGGGCAGCAGTCACGCAGCGCAGTAATATGCTTGTCGTTAACGTTTTGCCGATCAATGATCAAACCATCGAGGGTACGGGTGATAACCTCCGGCGCCGCCTGCTGGCACAGATCACAGCCGGCCAGGCACAGCCGCGAGTCATACAGCAGATCTTCGCTGCGGGCGCGGCTTTCCGGGTTCTGGCACCAGCGGCAGCCCAGCGAGCAGCCTTTCAGGAAGACGACGGTACGGATCCCTGGGCCGTCATGGGTGGAGTAGCGCTGGATGTTGAAGATCATGGCTTATCCTCTTGTTTGCGTATGAATATAAAAACACTTTCGAATGAAAGTTATATTGACGCAAATCAACAAGCGGGATGGGGCTAAGCTCCTGGGGATAAAAAAACGAGAGAGGTCACAAAACCACCGACGACCCTCGTCGCCGGTGTGGGGGTTAGTGCGAGCCGCATACCTCGCACTGCGGATGACGCATCAGCTTCATTTCACGAAACTGGCAGGTCATGGCGTCGTACATCACGATTTTTCCGCTGGCAGGGGTGCCGTAGCCGGTCAGCAGTTTAATGGCCTCCATCGCCTGCAGCGAACCGATGGTGCCCACCAGCGGGGCCATTACCCCGGCTTCGACGCAGGTGAGGGCATTTTCGCCGAACAGACGGCTCAGGCAGCGGTAGCAGGGTTCGCCATCCTGATACGTGAAGACGCTGATTTGCCCCTCCATGCGGATCGCCGCCCCGGAGACCAGCGGGGTGGTGTGCTGGAAACAGCCGGCGTTGAGCTGGTTACGAATGGCGACGTTGTCGGTGCAGTCCAGCACCAGATCGTGATCGGCAATCTGCCCCGACAGCGCGGTCTCATCCAGCAAGGCATTGAGCGGGACCAGCCGGACGTGCGGGTTAATGCGCGCCAGCGCCTCGCGGGCAGAATCCACCTTCGGTTGGCCGATGGTCGCGTCGCTGTGCAGCGTCTGGCGTTGGAGGTTGGACAGCGAGACGGTGTCGAAATCGAGCAGGGTGAGCTGACCCACGCCGGCCGCCGCCAGATATTGAGCGGCGGCGCAGCCGAGCCCGCCGAGGCCGACCACCAGTACGCGAGCGGCTTTTAGCCGCTCCTGACCGTCGAAATCAAAACCGCGCAAGACGATCTGCCGGTTATAGCGCAGCATCTCCTCGTCGCTCAGCTCAACGGCCATTACAGCCCCCCAAACAGATGATTAAAGGGCTCGACTTCGACCCATTCGCCCGCTTCGACGTGGCCGCGTTCGCGCTCCAGTACGATAAAGCAGTTACCGAGGCTGAATGAGCTGAAAATGTGCGAGCCCTGATGGCCGGTGGTGGTCACCACCAGCTCGCCGTCGGGGTTGCGCTGCAGAATACCGCGCTGGAAGTCGAGACGGCCCGGCGACTTCTTCAGTCGCGTGGCGGCGCGTACCCGCAGGCGGGTTGCCTGAAGCGGGCCGTGCTTGCCCGAGAGTTTCGCCAGCAGCGGCTGCACCAACTGACAGAAGGTGACGGTGGCGGAAACCGGGTTACCCGGCAGGCCGCAGAACCAGCTGCTGCTGAGTTTGCCGAAGGCGAAGGGTTTCCCCGGCTTGATCGCCAGTTTCCAGAAGCCGATCTCCCCCAGCTCTTCAAGAATGGTTTTGGTGTAGTCGGCTTCGCCCACCGAGACGCCACCGGAGCTGATGACCACGTCGGCCCGCTGGTCGGCGGCGATAAACGCGTCACGCAGCTTCGCCGGGTCGTCAGGAATAATGCCGAGGTTAATGACCTCGTAGCCCAGCTGCTGCAGCATCAGGTGCACCGCCAGGCGGTTGGTATCGTAAATCTGGCCGTCGCCGAGCGGTTGACCCGGCAGCTGCAGCTCATCGCCGGTTGAGAAGACCGCGACGCGGACCTTGCGCACCACCTCGACCTCGGCAATGCCCAGCGAGGCCAGCACCGGCAGCTCGGCCACCGTCAGGGGCGTCCCCGCCGGGAAGACCACCGCGCCGTGGGCGATATCTTCTCCGCGACGGCGAATGTGCTGCCCGGCTTTCACCGGCGCGGTAAAGTGCACGCCGGCGTCGGTCTGTTCGGTCTCTTCCTGCATGACCACCGCGTCGCAGCCCGCAGGCACCGGCGCGCCGGTCATGATGCGAATACAGGTGCCGGTGGGCCAGGTCTCGTGAAACGGTTGGCCGGCAAAGGCCTTACCGGCGACCGGCAGCGCCGCGCCGTCGCGAAGGTCGCTTAGCCGGACGGCATAGCCATCCATCGCGGCGTTATCAAAGCCGGGCACATCCAGCGGGGAGACGATGTCATGGGCGGTCACACGCGAGAAGGCCTGCAACAGCGGTACAGTTTCCGTCGCGTTCAGCGGCGTAATACGATCGAGCATCTGGGCGAGGGCTGTGTCGAGCGGCATCAGTCCGGCGGTAAAATCCATGGGTCACTCCTGCGGGCAAAACAGCGAAAACGCCTATTATGGCAGAAAAGCGGCGCGGGCTGTATGCCACCTGGGTACGAGGCTTTACATCGCCCGCCGCTCTTTCTATATTCAAAAATTGTATAAGACATTCAGCAATATAATGATATCAATACCCTTATTCCTGACGTGACCGGCGCCGCGCCGCGGTACGACGGGGCAGGGGCGATCCACTTCATCGTTAAGGACTGGCGAAATGGGCAAGGCGGTTATAGCAATTCACGGCGGCGCAGGGGCGATTTCTCGCGCGCAGATGACGCCGGAGCGGGAGCGAGAGTATGTGGCGGCGCTGTCGACTATCGTCGAAAGCGGGCAGAAGATGTTGGCTGCGGGCGCCAGTGCGCTGGATACCGTGACCGAGGCCGTTCGGCTGCTGGAAGAGTGCCCGCTGTTTAATGCCGGGATGGGCGCGGTATTTACCCACGATCAAACCCACGAGCTGGACGCCTGCGTAATGGATGGCTACAGCCTGCAGGCGGGCGCGGTGGCCGGGGTCAAACATTTGCGTAATCCGGTGCTGGCGGCGCGTCTGGTACTGGAGGAGAGTCCGCACGTGCTGCTGATTGGCGAGGGCGCGGAAAATTTCGCCTTCTCCCGGGGGATGGAACGCGTGGAAAACGATCTCTTCTCCACGCCCGAGCGCCTGCTGCAGCTGCAGGAGGCGAAAGCGGGCGGGGAGATTATCCTCGACCACCACGCCGCCCCGCTCGATGAACGCCAGAAAATGGGCACCGTCGGCGCGGTGGCGCTCGACCTGGCTGGCAATCTGGCGGCGGCAACCTCCACCGGCGGCATGACCAACAAACTGCCCGGACGCGTCGGCGACAGCCCGCTGCCGGGCGCGGGATGCTATGCCAACAATGCCAGCGTGGCGGTCTCCTGCACCGGCACCGGCGAAGTTTTTATGCGCACCCTGGCGGCCTACGATATCGCCGCCCTGATGGAGTATGGTCAGTTGAGTCTCTACACCGCCTGCGAGCGGGTGGTGATGGAGAAACTGCCGGCTCTCGGCGGTAGCGGCGGGCTGATTGCCGTCGATCGCGAAGGTAACGTCGTTTTACCGTTTAACAGTGAAGGCATGTACCGCGCCTGGTGCTATGCCGGCGATACGCCGACCATTGGCATTTATCGCGAATAGAAGAAGGGAGAGGGAGAGTGTCGCAAACTCACGAAACCGATACCTGCGAAGTGCTGGTAGTGCGCAACCTGAACGTGGCCTTTCGCCAACAGGATGCGCCAGAGGTGCAGGCCGTGCGTCAGCTATCCTTCAGCCTGCGTCGCGGCGAGACGCTGGCGATAGTGGGTGAGTCCGGTTCGGGAAAATCGGTGACCGCGCTGGCGCTGATGCGTTTGCTTGACGCCGCCAGCAGCGAAGTGAGCAGCGAGGGGCTGTGGCTGCGGCGGCGTAACCGGCAGGTGATCGCGCTCAATGAGCAAACGGACGCCGAGATGCGCCGGGTGCGCGGCGCGGATCTGGCCATGATTTTTCAGGAGCCGATGACCTCGCTGAATCCGGTTTTTACCATCGGCGAACAAATCGCCGAATCCCTGCGCCTGCACCAGGGGCTGGGGCGCGAAGAGGCGCTGCGCGCGGCGAAAAAGATGCTCGACCAGGTGCGGATTCCCCAGGCGGAAGAGATGCTCTCACGCTATCCGCACCAGCTCTCCGGCGGCATGCGCCAGCGGGTGATGATCGCCATGGCGCTCTCCTGTCGGCCGGCGGTGTTGATAGCCGATGAGCCGACCACAGCGCTGGATGTCACCATCCAGGCACAAATTTTGCAACTCATTGCCGTCCTGCAAAAGGAGATGGCGATGGGGGTGATCTTTATTACCCACGATATGGGCGTCGTAGCCGATATCGCCGATCGGGTGCTGGTGATGTATCGCGGTGAGGCGGTAGAGACCGGCAGCGTTGAGGAGATCTTTCGTTCGCCGCAGCACCCTTATACTCAGTCGCTGCTGGCGGCGGTTCCGCGGCTGGGGGAGATGCGGGGTCAGGATCTGCCGCGCCGTTTTTCGCTTCCCGGTCAGCCGCAGGCGGAGACCGAAACGCCAGACACGGTGGCGGCGGGGGAGCCTATCCTGCAGGTGCGCGACCTGGTGGCCCGTTTTCCGGTGCGCGGCGGGCTGCTCAATCGCGTGACGCGCGAAGTGCATGCGGTGGAGAAGGTCAGTTTTGATCTCTGGCCGGGAGAGACCCTGTCGCTGGTGGGAGAGTCTGGCTGCGGCAAGTCGACCACCGGCCGGGCGCTGCTGAGACTGGTCGAAACCCAGGGTGGCACCATTACCTTCGACGGCCAACGGATTGATACGCTCTCCGGCAGCAAGCTGCAATCCCTGCGCCGTAATATTCAGTTTATTTTTCAGGATCCTTACGCTTCGCTTGACCCGCGTCAGACGGTCGGCGATTCGATTATGGAGCCGCTGCGGGTGCATGGCCTGCTGCACGGGGAAGCCGCGCGTGAGCGGGTTTCCTGGCTACTGAAGCGCGTGGGGCTTCAGCCGGAGCATGCCTGGCGTTACCCCCATGCCTTTTCCGGCGGCCAGCGGCAGCGGATCTGCATTGCCCGCGCGCTGGCGCTGAATCCGAAGGTGGTGATAGCCGATGAGTCGGTGTCGGCCCTGGATGTCTCCATTCGGGCGCAGATTATCAATCTGATGCTCGACCTGCAGCGCGAGATGGGTATCGCGTTTCTGTTTATTTCCCATGATATGGCGGTGGTGGAGCGCATCAGCCACCGCGTGGCGGTGATGTATCGCGGTCGCATTGTCGAAATAGGCCCGCGCCGTGCGGTGTTTGAAAACCCGCAGCACCCCTATACCCGTAAGCTAATGGCCGCCGTACCGGTGGCCGACCCGGCCTACCGTCATCCGCAGCGAGTCCTGCTGTCTGATGACGTCCCGGGCAATATCTATAAGCGGGGCGAGGAGATGGCCAGCGTGCCATTGCAGCAGGTTGGGCCGGACCACTTTGTCGCCCGCGAATCCGCCGATGTGCTGGGCAGAGCATAACAACACATAACGCACCTTTTCAGGAGAATACGATGACACAACCTGTTTCACGCAAATGGTGGCTGGCGCTGAGTATCGCGGCGGCCCTGGCGAGCGCCCCTGCCTTTGCCGCCAAAGATGTGGTCGTGGCGGTCGGGTCTAACTTTACGACGCTCGATCCCTATGATGCCAACGATACCCTGTCGCAGGCGGTGGCGAAGTCCTTTTATCAAGGCCTGTTCGGCCTTGATAAAGAGATGAAGCTACAAAATGTTCTTGCCGAGAGCTATACCGTGTCACCGGACGGCCTGGTGTACACCATCAAGCTGCACAGCGGGGTGAAATTCCAGGATGGCACCGACTTTAACGCCGAGGCGGTCAAGGCTAACCTCGACCGCGCGAGTAACCCGGATAACCATCTCAAGCGCTATAACCTGTATAAAAATATCGCCAGCACCGAGGCGGTCGATCCGACCACGGTCAAAATTACCCTGAAGCAGCCCTTCTCGGCATTTATTAACATTCTCGCCCATCCGGCGACGGCGATGATTTCGCCGGCGGCGCTGAAAAAATATGGCAAGGATATTGGCTTCCATCCGGTGGGTACCGGGCCGTATAAGCTCGACACCTGGAACCAGACCGATTTCGTGAAGGTCAGCAAGTTCGATGGTTACTGGCAGCCAGGCCTGCCGAAGCTGGACTCCATCACCTGGCGTCCGGTGGTGGATAACAACACCCGGGCGGCGATGCTGCAGACCGGCGAAGCGCAGTTTGCTTTCCCGATCCCTTACGAACAGGCGCCGCTGCTGGCAAAAAACAACAAACTGGAGCTGGTGGCCAGCCCGTCGATCATGCAGCGCTACATCAGCATGAACGTGACGCAGAAGCCGTTCGATAATCCGAAGGTGCGTGAAGCCATCAACTATGCGATTAACCGTCAGGCGCTGGTCAAGGTGGCGTTTGCCGGATACGCCACCCCGGCGACCGGGGTGGTGCCGCCGTCGATTGCCTACGCCCAGACTTACACCGCCTGGCCCTACGATCCGGCGAAAGCTCGCCAGTTGCTGAAAGAGGCCGGCTACCCTAACGGTTTCAGCACCACGCTGTGGTCATCACATAATCACAGCACCGCGCAGAAAGTACTGCAGTTCACCCAGCAGCAGCTGGCGCAGGTGGGGATTAAGGCGCAGGTGACGGCGATGGACGCTGGTCAGCGGGCGGCGGAAGTGGAAGGTAAAGGGCAGAAAGAGAGCGGGGTACGGATGTTCTATACCGGCTGGTCCGCCTCCACCGGTGAAGCCGACTGGGCGTTGTCGCCGCTGTTCGCCTCGCAAAACTGGCCGCCGACGCTGTTTAATACCGCGTTTTACAGCAACCCGCAGGTGGATAACGCGCTGAGCGAGGCGCTGAAAACCACCGACCCGCAAGAGAAAACCAAACTCTATAAAGAGGCGCAGGATATTATCTGGAAAGAGTCGCCGTGGGTACCGCTGGTGGTCGAGAAACTGGTCTCCGCCCACAGCAAGAACCTCACCGGTTTCTATATCCAGCCGGATACTGGCTTTAGTTTTGAACAGGCAGATTTAACACCGTGAAGGATGGGATGATGCTCTCCGGCGCCAGCGCGCGGGGGGCGGTTTTTCCGCGGGGCGGGTTGCGGAGGTATGATGCTCAACTATGTGATTAAGCGCCTGCTGGGGCTGATCCCCACCCTGCTTATCGTCGCAGTACTGGTGTTTCTGTTCGTCCATATGCTGCCCGGTGACCCGGCGCGGCTGATTGCCGGACCGGAGGCCGATGCCCAGGTGGTGGCGATGGTGCGCCAGCAGCTGGGGCTTGACCAGCCGCTGCATGTCCAGTTCTGGCACTACATCACCAACGTGCTGCGCGGCGATTTTGGCATTTCCATGGCCTCGCGGCGTCCCGTTTCCAGTGAAATAGCCAGCCGCTTTATGCCCACGCTGTGGCTGACGCTGGCCAGCATGAGCTGGGCGGTACTGTTCGGGATGGCGGCGGGGATCGCGGCCGCGGTGTGGCGCAATCGCTGGCCCGACCGTCTGGGAATGGCGCTGGCGGTGAGCGGCATTTCGTTTCCGGCTTTTGCTCTCGGCATGCTGCTGATGCAGGTGTTTTCGGTTGAGCTGGGCTGGCTGCCGACGGTGGGGGCCGACAGCTGGCGGCACTATATTTTGCCATCGTTGACCCTTGGCGCGGCGGTAGCGGCGGTCATGGCGCGCTTTACCCGCGCGTCGTTCGTTGATGTGTTGCATGAAGACTATATGCGTACCGCGCGGGCGAAAGGGGTGAGCGAAACGTGGGTGGTGCTCAAGCATGGCCTGCGCAATGCGATGATCCCGGTGGTGACCATGATGGGGCTACAGTTCGGCTTTCTGCTCGGTGGGTCGATCGTCGTGGAAAAGGTGTTTAACTGGCCGGGACTTGGGCGCCTGTTGGTCGATTCGGTAGAGATGCGCGATTACCCGGTAATTCAGGCGGAAGTCCTGCTCTTTTCGCTGGAGTTTATTCTTATCAATTTAGTGGTGGATGTGCTGTACGCGGCCATTAACCCGGCTATCAGGTATAAGTAAGGTGCGATTGCTCAACTGGAGAAGGCAGGCGGCGCTGAACGCCATGCCGGGTATCAGACCCGGCGAGATCCATACCCCATGGCATGAGTTCTGGCGGCGCTTTCGTCGCCAGCCGGTGGCGATGGGCGCTGGTATTTTCGTGCTGTTGCTGATTGCGGTAGCCATCGTTGCGCCATGGATAGCGCCGTACGATGCGGAAAATTATTTCGATTATGACCGGCTTAACGAGGGGCCCTCGCTGGTGCACTGGTTCGGTGTCGACTCGCTGGGGCGCGATATTTTCAGCCGGGTGCTGGTCGGGGCGCAGATCTCGCTGGCTGCCGGGGTACTGGCGGTGCTGATTGGCGCGGCTATCGGCACGGTGCTTGGGCTGCTGGCCGGCTACTATGAGGGCTGGTGGGACCGGCTCATTATGCGACTTTGCGACGTGCTGTTCGCCTTTCCGGGGATCCTGCTGGCGATCGCGGTGGTCGCTGTCATGGGCAGCGGGATGGCCAACGTGATCATCGCCGTGGCGATCTTCTCGATCCCGGCGTTTGCTCGTCTGGTGCGCGGCAATACGCTGGTGTTAAAGCAGCAGACCTTTATTGAATCGGCGCGCAGCATCGGCGCCAGCGACGCCACCATTCTGTTCAACCACATCCTGCCGGGGACGGTGTCATCGATCGTGGTTTACTTCACCATGCGTATTGGGGTGTCGATTATTTCGGCGGCCAGTCTGTCGTTTCTCGGCCTCGGCGCGCAGCCGCCCACCCCGGAGTGGGGCGCGATGCTCAACGAGGCGCGGGCGGATATGGTGATGTCCCCGCACGTAGCGCTGTTTCCGGCGGTGGCGATTTTCGTGACCGTGCTGGCGTTTAATCTGCTGGGAGATGGCCTGCGCGATGCGCTGGATCCGAAGTTAAAGGGGTAGGGTGAGGGAAAGCACCGCCGTGCGGTGCTGCGGCTTCAGCGCACATTGCGCTCCCGGTTAATCTTCTGCGTTATGCCTGGCATGGCGCAGGGAGCGCACAGG